>NZ_JAPCIZ010000038.1:0-43979 GCF_027707725.1 Aeromonas sp. QDB25
GGGTGAACAACAAGATCAAAGTGATAAAGCGTATGGCATATGGATTTAGGGACTCAGAATACTTTTTTCTGAAAATCAAGGCGGCCTTCCCCGGAAAGCCGCGATGAACCTGAAAAAAGGCCCTGACGGGCCTTTTTGACAAAGCGAGTGCGCCTTTCCCCTGACAGGAAGAGACACCCGACCACGCAGCAAGACAAAAATGGGGCCCTCGGCCCCATTTCTCATCACGGCAGATCAGTTGCAGCTCGCCGCGCCCTGATCGACCCAGACGGCGGCCTTGCCGGGCTCATCGCCCTTGGTCCAGTACTGGGCCTTCCACTTGCGGCCGTTGTGGCTGGTGACATCACCGCCGTTGTAGACCACTCCGGCATCCCAACCCAGTTGCACCTGGCTCACCAGTTTCCACTGATCGGCGGTGCGGCTCGGCTCGTTGCCCTGGGTCCAATACTTGGCCTGCCACACCAGTTGCTTGTGGCTCACCTTGTCATTGGTGTTGTAGACGGTACCAGCACTCCAGGCAGGATGGTTGGCCGCATCCGGATCGCTGGCCTCGCAGCCACCACCTGTACTGGCCGGCTTGACGGTCAGGCGGGTAACGGCTGTGGCATCCAGCGCCCCGTCGGTGACCACCAGGGTCAGATCGTAGGCCGTATCACTGGTCACGTTCGAGCCCGTGACCACCAGGGTCGCGCTGTCCAGACCGGTGGCGCTGAGTCCGGCCGGCACTGTCCACTGATAGCTCAGGGCATCACCATTGGGGTCGGAAGCGGTGGCCTTGATGCTCACCTGCTTGCCGGCCTCGACGGTCGCACTGGCCGGTACGCTGACCACGGGGGGCAGGTTCGGCTGCGGCGCCTTGTTGGTGACCACCACCTGATCCTTGGCCGAGAGCCCCTGATCGTCGGTCACGGTCAGCTCGAACACCAGATTGATGTCGCTGCTGACGGCATCCAGTACCACACGGGCCTTGGCCTGGGTGGCATCCAGCAGGCTGGCCTGGGGTCCGGAGACCTGTTTCCAGCTGTAGGTCAGCGCCCCGTTTTCCGGATCATGGGAGGCGCTGCCGTTGAGGGTCACCTCGGCCGGGCCGGTGGCACTCAGATCGCTGCCGGCATTGGCAACCGGCGGCTTGTTGACCGGCGGCAGCGTACCCTCGCCGTGGCCCAGCCCCTCGTGCATGGCGTTGAGGATGTCGCCGTTGTCCGCATCAATTTCCCAGGCGAACAGACCGCCGAGCTGGTTCGCCAGCACGTACTGCCCCTTGGCCTTGACCGAGCGGTCGTTGTCGAAGGTGATGAGGTCGCCACTGCTGGCCTTGAAGACATAGGGGGCCTCGGCCGACTCGTCATAGCCCTGCTCCCAGCCTGCGCCCATGCGGTTGTTGACGATGTCGCGGTAATCCACCACGCCATTTTCCCAGGTACCGCTCACCGGTCCGGTGGCGGTGCCGGTGAAGGGGTTGCCGGCCTGGCAGTTCTTCACTCCGGTCCAGCCACGGCCATACATGGCCGCCCCCACCACTATCTTGCCCGGTGTCACCCCCTGACCCAGCAGCGCCTTGACGCCCTTGTCGGTGGTGTACTTGGTGGCCGGATCCCAGCTGGAGGCAAAGAGGTTGGTCTGGTGGGCCAGATTCGTCAGGTCGAAGGCGCCGCTGAAGTCGTAGCTCATCAGGAAGATGTGGTCCATGTACTGCTGGGCCGCCTGATAATCCACCTTGGTAATCTTGTCACCGCCGGCGCTGATGGCCGAGGTCAGCTCATACTGGCGGCCGGTCTCGGCTTCCAGTTCATCGAGCATGGCTCGCAACTCCTTCATCAGCACCACATAGGTGGCGCCGTCATTCGGGCCGCCCAGGCTGGGGTTGGCCCCCTGTCCGCCCGGGAACTCCCAGTCGATGTCCACGCCGTCGAAGAATTTCCAGGTCTGCAGGAACTCTTTGACCGAGGCGACGAAGGTATCGCGCTTGGTCTTGTCACCCAGGAAGTAAAAGGGATCGGAGAGGGTCCATCCGCCGACAGACGGCAGGATCTTGAGGTCCGGGTGGGCCTGTTTGAGGGCCATCAGGTTGCCGAAGTTGCCCTTGTAGGGCTCATCCCAGGCGCTGAGGTTGCCCTGGGACATCTGAACAGCCGCCCAGGGATCGTGGATGGAGACCTTGAAGTCTTCGCGGCCCGCACAGGAGCGCTGCAACGCCTCGAAGCTGCCGGAGATCTCTTTGAGGCTGTCGTTGATGCCGTTGCCACCGCAGATGGGGGTGAAGCCGTAGAGGATATGGGTCAGGTTCTGGGCCGGGATCTTGTCCACGGTGAACTTGCGACCATAGACACCCCACTCCACGTAGTAGGCCCCCACCACCTTGCCGGACTTGTTGGCGTAGGGCTTGTTGTTCTCCTTGAGGGGCGCATTGAGCGGCGCCAGGTGGCTGCCGTCGGTATCGGCGACCATCAGCTCCTTCTTGTCGGAGAGGGTGCAGCCATCGGCGTTGCACAGGGCCACCTGCATCTGGTAACGCCCCCCCTTGGTGACCTTGAAGTTTGCGGTACCCGCGGCGGAGGCCGGGCCTGACCACACCTCCTTGCCATCCAGCAGTACCTTGGCGGTCTGTCCGACGTCACCGGACCAGAGGTTCCAGGTCACGCTCACGGGAGCGCCATCCTTGTGGACGGTCACCAGCTGGTTGTAGGCCGAAGCGGCCTGATTGACTTCAACGATGGCAAACTTGGTGGGGCCGGATCCAATGGTGGGTTTGCCCGGGGCAGCGGCGAAGGCGGAGGTAGTGCAAAGCCCCCCGACCAGAAGCGCCAGCAGGGAAAGTTTTGGACTTAACATATTTGAACTTCCTTATTTCGTTATTGGAATTAACAACGAAAAAGGCAACGCAACCTGCCAGGTAACGCAGACAACATCGCAACCATGGCTTGGCCCATGGACGATACAACCTGTGGTGGCCCCGCTATCCTAGGTACGCAGACCCTTAGACCGGAAGCTTTGCGTCCCGGACTTTCATCCGGTTTGCCTTTTTGCACAACTTGATTTGCGACAAAAATAATCGCCGAATGACTATAGAGGAGAGTCGCCCGGGTGCCACCTGCCAAAAGTGACACCCAGCAAGACTCAATTATCACCAATTACGAAAAATGGCGACGAAAATGGCGCTATCATCGGCGATCATGACGCCTGGATGGCATCCAGGAAATGTTCAGCCAATGCTCGATTCTGTGAGACCAGTCACTGAACCGGCATCAGCAGGCTGTTCATCAGGGCGCGCAGCTTGAGAGGTTTGACCGGTTTGCTCACGTAGCCGAAGCCGTGCTCACGGATCTGTGCCTGCAACTCGCTCTTGCGATCCGCACTGATGATGATGCCGCCGATACCGTTGCCGTGGGCCAGCCTGATCATGTGCAGCGCCTGCAACCCGGTCTTGCCGTCATCCAGGTGATAATCCGACAGCACCAGCGCAGGCAGGAAGCCGCCGCCGATGATCGCTTCCGCCTGCTCCAGGCTCTGGGCACAGCGCACCTCGCAGCCCCAGCGTCCCAGCAGCGAGGCCATGGCGATGAGGATATCCTCCTCGTTGTCGATGCAGAGGATCCTGACCCCTTCCAGCTGACTGTCTCGCAGGGCCGGGGTCGTCACCTGGCTGGGGATGACGGGCCGGGTCGCGAGGTTCAGGGTGATGGCAAAGACGGACCCCGCTCCGGGCCAGCTGCGCAGGGAGAGCTGATGACCCAGCACCAGCGAGATGCCGCGGGCGATGGCGAGCCCGAGGCCAAGCCCCTGCTCCCTGGCGGTGCGGGAGTGATCGAGGCGGGAAAACTCGTCGAAGATCGCCTCCTGCTTGCCCTCCGGGATGCCGGGGCCGTTGTCCCACACCTCGATGCGCACCTTATCCCCCATGCGGCGACAGCCGAGCAGCACCCGACCGCCGGGGTTGTAGCGAAATGCGTTGGTGAGGAAGTTCTGCAACACCCGCCGCAGCAAGCGCACATCGCTGTAGACCGCAAGGCGGCTCTCCACCACGGAGAACTGGATCCCACCGGCCTGGGCCAGCACGCCGAATTCCGCCTTGAGATTGTCCAGCACATCGCTCAGGGCGAAATCGAGCTTCTTCGCCTTGAACTTGCCCGCCTCGAGGCGCGAGATGTCCAGCAGATCCGTGATGAGATCCTCGGTCGCCCCCAGGGCGTCGTCGATGTGGCGAGCGATGCGGGCCGGTTCGTCCTCCGGGGGCAGCATCTCCAGCAAGGAGGAGGTAAAGAGCTTGGCCGCGTTCAGCGGCTGGGTCAGGTCGTGGCTCACCGCCGCAAGGAACCGGCTCTTGGACTGGTTGGCCCGCTCCACCTGCTGGTTTACCAGCAGCAGTTGGCGGTTGAGTTCGGAAAGCTCGTGGGTGCGCTCGGCCACCCGCGCCTCCAGGTGCTCGTTCGCTTCCCGCAGCACCCGCTCCGCCGCCCTGAACGGGGTGATATCGGTGAAGGTCATGACAAAGCCCCCCGCAGGCATGGGGTTGCCTTGCATCTCGATGACCCGGCCATCGGGACGCTCCCGCGCCGAGACATGGGGGCTACCACGCTTCATGAAGGCAACCCGCCGCGCCACCTGGGCCTCGATGTCTCCCTGGCCGCACAGCCCCTGTCCGGCGTTGTAGCGGATGATCTCCTCGATGGAACGGCCCACCTGAATGAGACCGGGGGGATAGGAGAACAGCTCGATGTAGCGTCGGTTCCAGGCCACCAGCCTGAGCTCCCTGTCCACCACGGAGATCCCCTGCCCCATGTGTTCGATTGCCCCCTGCAACAGGCCGCGGTTGAAGCGGAACATGTCGGAGGCCTCGTCCACTATGGTGGCGATCTCCTCGAGCTGCATGTTGCGTCCCTGCAGGGCGGAGGCCAGCACCAGGCGGGCGGACGAGGTACCGAACACCCCGGCCAGCAGTCGCTCCGTGTGAGCGATGAGCTCGGCGGAGGCCTGCATCTGGGGCGCCAGGGTGCCTCCCCGCTCGCCGGCGAAGCGGCCGAAGGCCCGCTTGACGCGGCTGGAACCGACGAAGCGGGCCGCCAGCATCTCCAGCTCCTTCACCGAGACCCGCGCATGATAGAGCGCCGAGGTATCCCGGCTCGTCTTGCCGACGAAGTTAGCGGCCTGCAGCCGCTCGCTCACCGCCGCCCGAGACAGCAGGGAGCCCGCCACATAGCCGACCAGGTTGAGCAGAAGACTCAGGAAGAGGCACCAGGCCCCCAGGCTCAGATCCCGCACCGCCGGCCAGTCTGGGGGCGCCAGCAGGGCTTCGAGAGGGGAGCCAGCCAGCAGTCCGCTCTCCGCCAGCAGGGTCACGAACCAGAGGCTGACCCCGAGGGCGAGCCCGAGATAGACCCCCTTGCGATTGCCATGACGCCAGTACAGGCCGAGCAGCAGGGCCGGTGCGAACTGGGCCACGGCCCCGAACGAAAGATAACCGATGCGCGACAGACTGGTGAGATCCCCGAGCCAGAGATAGAGCGCCCAGGCCGCCAGCAAAATCAGCAAGATGGCGCCCCGACGCACCTGCAGCAGCAACCGCATCAGGCGCTCGTCCCGCCCCTGTTGCCAGACCCGGCGCAGCAGGACCGGCAACACCAGATCGTTGCTCACCATGATGGCCAGGGCGATGGTGCAGACGATCACCATGCCGGTGGCCGCCGAGGTACCGCCGAGAAATGCCAGCATCGCCATGCCGTCGAATCCGAGGGACATGGGGAGGCTTATCACATAGGTGTCCGATGCCATGTCTGCCCCGACCCACTGCTTGCCTGCCAGCGCCAGAGGCCAGATGAAGAGCCCCATCAGGAAGAGATAGAGGGGGAAGATCCAGCGGGCCCAGTGCAAATCCTGCCCCTGGTTGTTCTCCACCACGGTCACGTGAAACTGGCGCGGCAGGCAGATGACGGCGCACATGGCGATCAGGGTGTAGATGGCGAGCTCCAGCAGACTGCCCGGCGTCACCGCCACCACCGCATCGAGGAAGTCGCCCGCCACCAGGGTACGCGCCTCGCTCGGTCTGGCGATGATGAGCCAGAGCGCAAAGCCCCCCACCGCCATGAAGGCGAGCAGCTTGACCACGGACTCGAAGGCGATGGCCACCACCATGCCCCTGTGGTGCTCGGTGGCATCCAGGTTGCGGGTGCCGAACAGAATGCTGAACAGGGCCAGCAGCAGGGTGACACCCAGCGCCAGCTCCGCCATGTTGCTGGTGGGGCTGACCCCCGTGCTGTTGGCCATCAGCAGATCGAGCCCGGTGACGATCGCCTTGAGCTGCAGCACCAGGTAGGGAAGTATCCCCATGACGGCGATGAGGCTGATCACCATGGCCAGGCGCTGGGACTTGCCATAACGAGCGGCGATGAAATCGGCGATGGAGGTGATGTGCTCGCGCTTGGCCACCAGGATGAGGCGGGCCAGCAGGCGCCAGCCAAACAGGAACACCAGCATGGGGCCCAGGTAGATGGGCACTGGCGACCAGGGGGATTCGCTGGCCTGGCCCACGGTGCCGAAGAAGGTCCAGGAGGTGCAATAGACCGCCAGCGACAGGCTGTAGAGCAGAGGCTGCCCCTTGGGGCGACGGCGCTTGTTCTTGTCCGCCACATAGGCGATGAGGAACAGCAAGCCCAGATAGGCGAGCGACAACCCGATCAGCAGCCATCCTTGGTGCATCTCTCTACTTCCCTTGTCCAGATAAGTCGGAGGCCTGCCGCGCCAGAGACCGGCAGACCTGTGTCATCGGCCCTGTTCAGGGCTCTCTTCGCGCAGCCGCAACACGAAGACCGGCAGCACTACCAGCACCATGATAAAGAAGATGCCGCCTCCCAGCGGCTCGAACACCACGCCGCAGATCGCCATCAGGGCCGCCACCGTCATGCCAAGACCCAGGGCCGCATAGAGCGCCTGGGTGGGGATCTGCTGCTCCGCGGGCAACTGGCGGGTCATGAAGCGGATGGCGCCGAGGTGACTGACGCAGAAGGTGACCCCGTGCAGCAGTTGGCCGAGCACCAGCACCGCCAGGTCGGTAGAACTGCCGAGCAGCACCCAGCGCACCACACAGCCAAGGGCCCCCACCAGAAACAGGGTCTGGGCGCCGAAGCGCTGGAGGAAGCGCTTGTCCGCGGCGAACATGGCGATCTCCGCCACCACTCCCAGAGCCCAGAGATACCCGATCAGGGTGCCGCTGTAGCCGGCGCTCTTCCAGTAGATGGCGCTGAAACCGTAGTAGGCCGCGTGGCTCCCCTGCAGCAGGGCGGTGATGAGCAGGAAGCGGCGCACCGGGGCCGACCTGAGCGTGACGAGCAGCGAGGCCTTGGCACGCTCCCCTTGCAGCTCCCGAGGGGCGGGTCGCAGCGGCAGCAGGCTGAGCCCCAGCATGATCAGCAGCCCGGCCACCATGGTGTGCAGCACCCAGTCGCTGCCAAAGTTGCCCACCAGGGCCCCCACCAGGGTAGAGGCAACGATAAAGGCGAAGGATCCGCACAGCCGCACCTTGCCGTAGTCGAGGTGGGTCTGCACCACCATGCGGGTGGCAAGCGCCTCTCCCATGGGCATCAGGGTCGGGTAGATGAAGTTGGCCGCCAGGGTCAGCACCACCAGCCACCAGAGGCTGTGGCCCAGATAGAAACCGAGGAAGGCCAGCAGACTCAGCAGACAGAGCAGCCGGGTGACGGGCAGCAACTGGCCGGCCCCCTTGACTCGCCCCATCACCATCAGGTTGCCGGCAAAGCGGATGGCCATGCCTACCCCCAGCAACAGCCCTATCTGTTCAGTACTCACCCCGATGCCTTCCAGCCAGAGCGACCAGAACGGCAGGTAGGCGCCATAAACGAAGTAGAAGGCGCCAAAAAACAGGGCTAACCAGGAGAACGCGGGCATAGGGGCTCGGCAGCGGGACAAGGGGCACAAATGATAACCGATTTCGGGACGGGGATCCCCAGGCGGCATGACAGATAAAAACCATAAATATCAATAAAGTTGAACCTTTGTCACATCCCCCTGTCTATTGGGTAACACCGCTTCCTGATGAGTGTTGCAATCCTTCCACCCGCCCCTGGCGGGTTTCTTTTTTGCAGACGCCGACCTTCATGACAAAAGGGGCCCGAGGGCCCCTTTTCCTTCATGCTGGTCCACGACCATCAGAACACGTACTTGACCCGTGCACTGAGGTTGCGGCCAGGCTCGGTCTGCTTGCTGGTATCTGCGGTGGCGGCAAGGCCGGTGATGCTCTCGTAGCTCACGTACTCCTTGTCAAACAGGTTGAACACCCCCACGTTGAGCTGCAGGTCCTGCACCGGCTTGAACTGGGCATAGAGATCCACCACGCCCCAGCCTGCGCTCTTGATGTTGTCATTGCCTCGCGCATCCTTGCCCACCTTGTCCATGTCGTCGGCGAAGCGCAATGCGGTGTTGATGTTCCAGTTCGGCTGCTCCAGACGCACTCCGACGCTGCCGTTCAGGGGGCTCAGGCTGTTGATGTAGTTGCCCTCGCCATCCTTGCCCTCGATGTAGGCCAGGTTGCCCCAGACGTTGACCAGCTCGTTCAACCAGTAGTCCGCCTTGGCCTCGGCCCCCTTGGTGGTCGCCTTGTCCAGGTTCTGGTACTGATAGAGGGCGGTACGGCCTTCGGTGCCCACGGCCGTCAGCTCGATGAAGTCATCGAACTTGTTGTAGAAGGTGGCCACTTCATAGCTGAACCCGCCACGGCTGCCGCGCACCCCCAGATCGATGCCGTCGCTGCTCTCTGGCTTGAGGTTCGGGTTGGGCTCGATGCGATAGCCATACGCCTGGTGGTTCAGGGTGGAGAAGGCGTTGTCATACATGGGCGCCTTGAAGCCGTGGCTGTACTGGGCGAACAGGTTCGCCGCCTCGTGCGCCTTGAACACCAGCCCCAGCTTGGGAGAGAACTCCCCTTCGGAGATCTTCTTCATGTTCTCGCCCGTGTAGGCGGGATCCTCGTCCGGGGTCATCTTGTAGTAGTCGTAACGCACGCCCGGGGTCAGCACCCAGCGCTCGCCGAACTTGATCTCGTCAAAGGCCCAGAGCGCACTGCGCTCGCTGGTGGTGGAGGGGAAGCTCAGCTCGTTGTAGCCGACGAAGTCACCCGGAACGGTCGGCCCCTTGAAGCGGGTGCGCTCGTTGTCGGTGTGCTCGTATTCCAGGCCCCAGGCCAGACGCTGGCTGGCGAGCGCCTTGTTGAACTTCACCTGGGCGCCCAGGCTCTCCTGCTCGAAACCGTTGTGATCCAGGGAGTTCTTGGTCACATAGGGGTTGCCCGGCATGACCGGATACTTGGACGAAGCGTACTGATCCAGGGTCTGCTTGGCGCGGCTGTAGTAGATCTTGCTGTCCACGCGATCCGCCCAGGGGGCGTTCAGGGCGAGGCCATGATCCAGTACCAGGGAGAGGTTGTCGGTCTCCTTGTCGGTAATGGGCTGGTTGAAGACGGAGCCCGCCTTGGTCAGATCGATGGCATCCGGATCCTGCCCCTCGGTGAAGTAATCCACCGTCAGTTTCAGGAACTGATCATCGGAGAGATTCCACTTGCTCTTGAACAGCACGGCCTGGCTGACGATGTCGAACTCGTTCTTGTCGCCGTCATAATTCTGGGTGACACCGCCATCGCGCCAGGTGTAGCGCAGCAGGTTCTCGACTTCCCCGGTGCGCAGCGCCCCCGTGATGCCGGCCATTCTCTGGTGGCTGCTGGAGGCATAACCCGTGGTCGCATCCAGATAGCTGTCGCGGCCCTTGAGGAAGTCGCCAGCATCCTTGGTGGTGATGGCAATGACGCCTCCCAGAGCATCGGAACCGTAAGCGGCGGAGGCCGGCCCTTTGGCCACTTCCACCTGCTTGATCATGTCGGTGTCGAAGTAGGTCTGACCCACGCCGCCATTCTTGTAGGCATCGTTCTGGCGCACACCGTCCTGCACCACCTTGACCCGGTTTTCGCTCATGCCGCGAATGGTGAAGGTCTGGGCATCTCCTGCGCCTCCCTGCACGCTCACCCCGGGCTCATAGCGGAACAGATCGGCGACGTTGCTGACGACCTGCTCTTCAATCTGCTCCGAGGTAATGACGGCGATGGGACCGGAAACATCTTCCAGCTTCTGTTCCATCCGGGAGCCGCTGACGACCATGACTTCATCGGCTTTCTTGTCTGCGGCGAAAGTGGGGGAGATCAGCCCGGCCGCCACGGCAAGGGCTATCAGGGAGGGGGTGTTGTTGTGCGCCACTGCAAAGTCCTTATTGAGAATTATTATCAAGTGGAAGGCATATTACCCCGCCAGAGACAAAGATCAATAATAAAGTGAATCATTCTCATTTCACTTTATCGTCATTCCCCCTTACACTGGCGCCACTTTTTCGCTCGCCATGCCGCCATCCCATGGTGCAGCCTTTTCCCATTCCCCTGTTTCTTGAGTGAGTAACCATGATCCGACGACTCCCCCTGCTCGCCCTGCCCCTGCTGCTGGCCGCCTGCGCCACCACGCCGCAGAACACCCCACCCGAGACCCTCTATGACGCACGGCTCGATACGGCCCAGGGGCAGGCGTTGACCTTCGAGCAGGCGGTGGCCCGGGTGGCGGATGCCGACATCGTGCTGGTGGGGGAACTTCACACTCACCCGGCCATCCATCTGTTGCAGGCCCGTCTGCTGGCGGGGCTTGACGAGACGTCGCAGGCAGATGGCCGGGCCCTGGTACTCTCCATGGAGCAGTTCAGCCGCGCCGATCAGCCGGTGCTGGATGCCTACTTGGCCGGACGCATCGGCGAATCGGCCCTCATTCGAGATGGCCATGCCTGGCCCAACTACCAGAGTGATTACCGCCCTCTGGTGGAGTTCGCCAAGGCGCAGCACCTGCCAGTGATCGCCGCCAATGCCCCCAAACCTCTGGTGAGCTGCGTCGGTCAGGAGGGACCGGCCTGGCTCGACAAACTGCCGGCCAATCGCCGCAGCCAGCTTGCCCGCGAGCTGACTCTGGGGGATGACGGCTACCGCCAGAAGTTCATGGCCTCCATGCACCATGGGGATGCGGACGGCAACGCCCGTCGCTTCGCCGCCCAGACCAGCTGGGACGACACCATGGCCGAAAGCATGGTGGATTATCTGGGCAAGCATCCCGGCAGGCGCATCATGCATATCGCAGGCAACTTCCACGTGGAGGGGGGACTCGGGATCGCCAGTCGCATCGCCAGCCGCAATTCGGCACTCAAGGTGGCACTCATCGTGCCGCAAACCGGTGACGAGACAGCCCCCGGGAGAGACGCAGACGTCAGGGTCCAGATCGCTCCCCTGCCGGAACGCTGGCTAAATGCAAAGGAAATGAAGCAAGATATGGGCGCACTGCATCAATCCCGAAGCCGTGACTGCAGCCAATGGTTGCAACCCTCAAAATAGCCCAAGGATTTCATATGGATGTGTTACTCGTCATCGACATGCAACAGGGGTTGTTCGATAACCCCCGCCATCAGGATGCCCAGGTCATCGCCAACATCAATCGTCTGGCCGATCGCGTGCGGGGCCAACACGGACGGGTCATCTATGTGCAACACGACGAACCGGGTTCCGAGCTGGAACCTGGCAGTGCGGGCTGGCAACTGCACGCCGATCTGGCCCCGTCTCCCCACGACAGCCGGGTGCGCAAGACTGCCTGTGACAGCTTCCTCGACACCGAGCTCGGCTTCCTGCTGGCAGAGCAGTCGGTAGACAGACTGCTCATCTGCGGCTGTGCCACCGACTTTTGCGTCGATACCACGTTGCGCAGCGCCGCCGCCAGGGGCTTTGACGCCTTTGCGGTGACCGATGCCCATACCACGGCGGACAGGCCGCACCTGAGTGCGGAGCAGATCATCCAGCACCACCACTTCATGTGGCGGCATCTGAGCCTGCCTCAAGGCAGAAGCGTGACCCTGCTCACGACGGATGAGCTGCTGGCCACCATCTAACCCGAGCGGGCGTGTTAAGCTGCCCGTCCTGATGTGAACACCCGATTGGAGTCTTGTGTGCGTCTACTCTCTGCCGTTGCCCTCACGCTGCTGTTACCGGCGCTCACCGCCTGCTCCGGATTGCCGGGGGCAGCACCCGATGGCCCGGCCCCCCTGTTCCACACCCATATCAGCGACGACGGGAGCAAGCGCTTCACCTTTGAGGCCGCCCCTCTCGACATCCTGCCAACCCGGTTGCAGGAGGGAGATGACAACCGACTGAGCCGCCGCGACAAGAGCCTGCTGGAACGCCGGGAAGCCCTGCAGGACGAGCAGCTCACCCAGATGCTGGCCACGCGCAAGTATTGCCGAAGCGGCTATATCGTCCTCAGCCAGACCTCCTGGAAGATCCGCGGAGAATGCAACGAGAGCGCCAGCCAGGCCGATCGCGATGCCTTCCCCAACCAGGCAGGCTGGCAGGAGTAACCCGGGACATAACAACAAAACGGGCAGCCCAGGCTGCCCGTTTCTCATCTCGCTAATTGTTCCCTCAAACGGGTTCATCCGCCGGGCTGGTCAGCTCGGCGCCATTGTCGATGCGTTTGTGCCCTTCCACCAGGTGAACGAAGTCCACCAGCTCGTCGCCGGAGACACGGAACGCCTGACCGAATCCCTTGACGAACAGTCCCTGCTCGGGCTTGAGCCTAAACAGCACGAAGTCCTTGAGGTTGGAGAGCCCTTTGACTATCTCGCCGAAGCGCCCTTCCAGCGCCGCAACGGCCTTCTCCCAGCGTGCGTCGTCGCGGGCCACCACCTCGGCGACCGCATCGAAGGTCAGACGCTTGCGGGCAAACAGCTCGCGGGCACCGGTTTCGTCCTCGATCAGCATCAGCGATACCTTGGGCACCTGTTGCAGGTTGCGGGCGTGGCGAGCTATCTCGGAGATGAGCACATAGTATCCATCTTCCTGCAGCACGAAGGGGGCATAGCTGGCATTGGGGTTGCCTTCGCCATCCACAGTGGCGAGCTGCAGGGTACGGCAACCGTCGCGGAACTCGCGGATCTCCGGTTGCAGGCGGTTTTGCAGGCGCTCCTGACGTTCACTCATGCTTTCACTTCCTCTTGATACTGACGGCGCAGGGCCATGAAACGCTCCACCTGCTCAGGCAGCAGTTGACGCTGCTCGTCCCGGCCCAGGTAGATCTTGAAAATGCAGCGGCCACTGTGGCCGAAGAACTGGAAGGAGTGCCCTTCCTTGCCCATGAAGAGCTTGCTGACCAGGGCGATGCCCGCCACGTTGTCGAGCTTGAGGTGGCCGTGCAGTTCGCCGTCCCGCCCCATCAGGTTGTAGTAGCCGCGCGCGTTCTTGCCCTTGGGGAAGGGAGCCTTCACCTCGAAGATGGAGCCATCGGATTCGACGATGGTGGTCACCTGCCCCCAGCTGGACAGGTCCGCCAGCAGGGCTTCGGCCTCCCCGGCCGGCACTGACGTCATCAGGGCGGCAGGCAGATGGCGTACCACCTCCCACTCGCTGACGGCCAGCTCGGTGGCGATAGTGGACGGGTGGGCACTGGGGTCTTGCTCCAGCAGCGCGTGAATGCGTTGTGCAATGCTCATCGGTTCTCCCTGGATGATCTGGCGATGGTGCTCGGTGTCGCGCCGGATACTGTAATAAAGCGCCCCAAGTAACGCAATTGATAATCGCTTTCATTCTCAGTGCATTTTGATGGGCGACTTGATATTCTCGGCGGCAACCCTATTTCATTCACCCTTCGGAGGTTCGCATGGGCCGTCGTTTTGCCCTCGCATTCAGCCTGCTCGGCTGTGCCCTTTCCCTCTCTTCCCCATCCGTCATGGCGGGGGAGCGTATCGTCAGCATAGGCCCGGCCACCACGGAACTCATCCTGGCACTGGGGGGCGAGCAGAGCCTGGTCGCCACCGATGTCAGCAGTCCGGAGCCCAGAGGCGTGCCCAAGGTCGGCTATCACCGTGCCCTCGCCGCCGAAGGGATCCTGAGCCTCTCTCCGACCCTGGTGGTCGGCAGCGACGAGATGGGCCCGAACAGCACGCTTGATCAGTTGCGCCGTGCCAACGTCAAGGTCGAGGTCATGGCCACAGCCCCTACGCTGGCCAACCTCAACGAGCGTATCGACACCCTGGCCCATCTCCTGGGTGACCAGACGGCAGGGAGCAAGCTCAAGGAGGAAATTGCCGCCCAAAGCGACACCCTGGCGGCGCAGGCGAAGCAGAACAAGCCCCTCAAGGTCGCCTTCCTGCTGCTGCACAAGGGTCAGCCCACCAGCATCGCTGGCGGCAACACCACCGCCAGCGCCCTCGTCACCCTGGCGGGCGGCGTCAATCCGGTGGCTGGGCTCCACGACTACAAGCCCGTTTCCACCGAATCCCTCATCGAGCTGCAGCCTGATCTGGTGCTGGTGAGCGGCCGCGACTGGCAGCAGTATCAGGATCCCGACGCCGTCCTGAGCCAGGTGCCGGCCCTGTCAGCCACCCCGGCAGGCAAGAACAAGGCTATCCACGCCATCGACGGACATGCCCTGCAAGGGGGCCTCAGCCTTCGTTCCTTGCAACAGGCGAACCAGATCGCCCAGTGGATCAAGCAGGGTTCCTGATGCGTCTGCCTCTGCCCTGGCTGCTCGCCCTGACCGGCTGCGCGCTGGCGTTGCTGCTGGTCGGGTCCCTCGCGACCGGCCCCATGTCCCTCTCCCTTGGTGAGAGCCTGCGCGCCCTGTTTGCCGGACCACAGAGCGGGATTGAGGCTCACAAATTATTGATCGTGCAGGAGATCCGTCTGCCACGAACCCTGCTCTGCATCGCCGTGGGGGGCATTCTCGGCCTCTGCGGCGCCGTCATGCAGGGACTGTTTCGCAACCCCCTGGCAGACCCCGGCATCATAGGGGTGTCGGGTGGCGCGGCACTCGGCGCGGCCCTGGCCATCGTGCTGCTCGCCCCGTTGGGCTCGCACCTGCAGAGCCTGCTCGGCCTGGGGTTGCTGCCCCTGCTCGCCTTTCTCGGCGGAGCCCTCACCACCACCCTCGTCTATCTGCTGGGTACCCGAGAAGGGGGCACCTCGGTCACCGTGATGCTGCTGGCCGGGGTGGCCATCACGGCGCTCTCCGGCGCCGTCATCGGACTGCTCACCTATCTCGCGGACGATCAGATGCTGCGCAACCTGAGCCTGTGGCAGATGGGCTCCCTGGCGGCAGGCAAGCCGGTCGATGTGACGCTGGCGCTGCTGACCCTGGCCGCTTTGCTGCTGCTGTTCATGCGCGATGCCAATCCCCTCAACGCCCTGCTGCTGGGAGAGGGAGAGGCACGGCATCTGGGGGTGAACGTGCAGACACTGAAGCGTCGCCTCATCCTGCTCACCGCTGCCGGTGTCGGCGTGGCGGTGGCCGTGGCGGGCATGATCGGCTTTGTCGGCCTAGTGGTTCCCCATCTGGTACGGCTGCTGGCCGGCCCCAACCATGTCCGCCTGCTCCCGCTGTCTGCCCTGCTGGGGGCTGGCCTGCTGCTGGGGGCCGACATGCTGGCGCGTACCCTGCTCGCACCGGCCGAGCTGCCCGTCGGCATCATCACCGCCCTGCTGGGGGCCCCCTTCTTCATCTGGCTCTTGGTCAAGAGCCGCCGAACCCTGTAACAGGAGATCGTCACTTTGCCCGGATCCCCCTCCCCCCTGCTCAGTTGCCGGGGTCTTCGCCTCAGTCGTGGCAACCGGCTTATCCTGGACAGCCTGGATCTCGACCTGCATGCCGGCAGCCTGACCGCCCTGCTCGGCCCCAACGGGGCGGGCAAAAGCTCACTGCTCAAGTGCCTGACCGGCGAGCTGGAACATGAAGGGGAGATCCACCTGTTCGGCCAGACCCGCAGGGGGTGGGCCGACAACGCTCTGGCACACCGGGTCGGTGTGCTGCCGCAAAGCTCCTCCTTGAGCTTCCCCTTCCTGTGCGAAGAGGTGGTGGCCATGGGCCGGCTGCCCCACAGCGAGCCTGCCAGCCGGCGCGACGAGATAGTCCGCGCCGCCATGACCCACGCCGGGGTCGACCATCTGGCAAACCGCCTCTATCCCGGCCTCTCCGGCGGGGAGCGTCAACGGGTGCAGTTCGCCCGGGTGCTGGCCCAGATCTGGCAGGCCCCGGAGGAACCGCAGCAAGCGCGGCTGCTGCTGCTGGACGAGCCCACCTCTGCGCTGGATCTCAAATACCAGCACCAGTTGCTCGCCATGGCCCGAGCACTGGCCGGTCGCAATACCGCCGTGCTGGTGGTGTTGCACGATCTCAATCTGGCAGCCCGCTACGCCGATAGGCTGGTGATGCTGGAGCAGGGCAGGCTGATGGCTGACGGCAGCGCAGGCGAGGTGCTGACCCCAGCGCTCATCGCGCGCCTCTACGACTACCCCGCACAGGTGATCCACCACCCCGAGAGCGGCGTCCCCATGGTGGTGTGACACCCAAGGGCAGATAGCAACAGAGCGCCATCAGGCGCTCTGTCTTTTTGCGGTATCCAGCCCTGGGCTGACCTGCAGGGCAACTCCCACGGGCACATCAGGCTATCTGGTAGCGTCCCGGCTTGTGATTGAGTGTCAACACCAGATTACAGATGATGGCTGCCACCACGGAAAGCACCAGCAGCCAGGGGGAGACCACGAAGAAAGAGGCGACCACGATGGCGCAATCCAGCCCCATTTGCAGCTTACCTGCCCGCACACCCCATCTGTCCTGAATGAAGAGCGCCAGGATGTTGAAGCCCCCCAGGCTCGCCTTGTGGCGGAACATGATGAGCAGCCCCATGCCGATCAGGGTGCCGCCGATCAGCGCCGCATAGACGGGTTCGATCTTGCCGATTTGCAGCACGGCGTTGAGGTGATCCGTCATGAATGAGACGGTGGCCACGGCGGCAAAGGTATTGAGGGTGAAACGCGGCCCCATTCTGAGCCAGGCCAGGGCATAGAAAGGCAGGTTCATGGCGAAGAACAGCAGGCCGAAGCTGATGCCGGTCACCTGTTGCAGCAGCAGCGCCAGGCCGGCGGTGCCACCGGTGAGCAGGCCGACCTGATGGAACAGGAAGATGCCGAGGGAAACGAAGCCTGCTGCGGTCAGCAAGGCGAGCACATCCTCATAGAGCGGGTGCGCAGAGCGTGAAGTGTTGTCCATAACCAGGTATCCAGTCGCGAAGCAAGAGAGTGTTAGCCGCCCGTCGGGCGGAGCGAGCCCCGTTAACCGGGGCTTCGTTATGCCGACAGTCTCCAATTTGAGTGAGATGGATCACAAGTCCCGCCCTTCACGCGCCAAAATGGTGCGCGTCATCCAGGCGTTACAATCCTTGCACCAAAATGTCCCGCACTCACCGCCGGCCTGATGCTGAAAAACCTGAAACGGGCCGCTGCCCCCGCGCCCGAATCGTTCTAGAATGAGTCGCTTGTCACTGCCAGCGGAACAACAGCGGATGAGAGTCACCGTATTCGGAATAGGTTATGTCGGGTTGGTTCAGGCCGCCGTACTGGCGGAGATGGGTCACAAGGTGGCCTGCGTGGATGTGGATGCCGACAAGGTCGCGGGCCTGAAAGAGGGGCGCATTCCCCTCTTCGAGCCCGGTCTCGCCCCCCTGGTGCAGCGCAACCATCAGGCCGGTCGCCTGATCTTCACCACAGACCCGGCACGGGCGGTGGAGTTTGCCGAGCTTATCTTCATCGCGGTCGGAACGCCGCCGGACGAGGACGGGTCTGCCGACCTCCATCAGGTAATGACGGTGGCGGACACCATAGGCCGCCTGATGCAAGGGGGCAAGGTGGTGGTCAACAAGAGCACTGTGCCTGTCGGCACCGCCAGCCGGGTACGGCGACACATTGCGGAGCGCCTCGCCGACCGTGGTCTCGACCTTCCGCTCGACGTGGTCTCCAACCCCGAATTTCTCAAGGAGGGCGCCGCCGTCGCCGACTGCCTGCGGCCGGATCGCATTATCATCGGCACCGACTCCGATCACGCCTTCTCCCTGCTGGAGGAGCTCTACGCCCCCTTCAACCGCAAGCGAGACCGCATCCTGCGGATGGATGCACGCAGCGCCGAACTGACCAAGTACGCCGCCAACGCCATGCTGGCGACCCGCATCTCCTTCATGAACGAGATGGCCACCCTGGCCGAAGCCCTGGGCGCCGACATCGAGGAGGTGCGCAAGGGCATTGGTGCCGATCCGCGCATCGGCCACCACTTCATCTACCCGGGCTGCGGTTATGGCGGATCCTGCTTCCCCAAGGATGTCAGGGCGCTGATCCACACCGCGAAGGAGGCGGGGTGCGAGACCCCCCTGCTGCGCTCGGTGGAGCAGGTCAACGAGGCGCAGAAGCACAGGCTCATGACCCGGCTGCACCACCATTTTGGTGCCAGTCTGTCGGGGCGCACCTTCGCGTTATGGGGACTCGCCTTCAAACCCAATACCGACGACATGCGCGAAGCCCCGAGCAGGGTGCTGATGGAGGCGATCTGGGCGGCAGGAGGCAAGGTGCAGGCGTTCGACCCCGAGGCCATGACCGAGGCCGCCCGCCTCTATGGCCAGCGGGCAGATTTGATCCTGTGCGACACCCAGGAAGCCGCCCTCCAGGGGGCTGACGCCCTGCTCGTCTGCACCGAGTGGCAACAGTTCCGCGCACCGGATTTCGACCTGCTTCGCCAGACCCTGAAGCAGGCCATCATCTTCGACGGCCGCAACCTCTATGATCCGGCCCGTCTGCGCCAGCGCGGTTTCACCTACTATGCCATCGGCCGTGGCGACAGCCTGGCTCATCAGGAGGAGCGATGAAGTACCTCGTCACCGGCGCCGCCGGGTTTATCGGATTTCATGTGGCGCGCAGGCTCTGTGGCGACGGCCATCAGGTGGTGGGGATAGACAACCTCAACGACTACTACGCGGTGAGCCTCAAGGAGGCGCGCCTAGCCCTGCTCACGCCTCTGCCCGGCTTTCGCTTCGAGCGCACCGATCTCGCGGACCGCGCGGCCATGGCCTCGCTCTTTGCCCGCGAGCAGTTTGACCGGGTGATCCATCTGGGGGCCCAGGCCGGGGTGCGCTACTCCCTGGACAACCCCTTCGCCTACGCCGACAGCAACCTCACCGGCCACCTTACCGTGCTGGAGGGGTGTCGCCAGACCCGGGTGCAACATCTGGTCTATGCCTCCTCCAGCTCGGTCTACGGGCTGAACGAACAGATGCCGTTCAAGCCGTCCGATGGGGCGGATCATCCCGTCTCCCTCTATGCGGCGAGCAAGAAGGCGGGGGAGCTGATGGCCCACTCCTACTCCCATCTCTACGGCCTGCCCACCACCGGGCTGCGCTTTTTCACCGTCTACGGCCCCTGGGGTCGGCCCGACATGGCCCTGTTCAAGTTCGTGCACGCCATCCTGAACGGCGACCCCATCGACCTCTACAACCAGGGCCAGCTCAGCCGGGATTTCACCCATGTCGACGACATCGTCGAGGGGATAGTGCGCATCTCACACAGCCCCCCCGCGGGCGATGCCCACTGGCAGGGGGCCCCGGACGCCAGCCCGGCCCCCTATCGCCTCTTCAACATCGGCAACGGCAGCCCGGTCAGGCTGCTGGACTTCGTGGATGCCATCGAGTCGGCCCTCGGCAAACGGGCCATCCGCAACATGCTGCCCATGCAGCCCGGCGACGTGCTCGCCACCTGGGCCGACACCCACTCGCTGTTCGACGCCACGGGCTATCGCCCCCGTGTCGGGCTCAAGGAAGGGGTAGACAGCTTTGTCCGCTGGTATCGGGACTACTACCGGGTCTGAGCCAAACGAGGTGGCAGGGTCCCCTGGCTCGCGACCCTGCGCTCAGGATGAAGGGGTATAGCTGAAGGGCACCATGGTGGGGGAGAGCCCACGACAGGCGGGTTTGAGGGCTTGCGGGCCTGCCAGCAGCCAGTCGGTGCGGTGACGGTTGCCGAGGTTTTCCATCTTCGCGGAGTCAAAACACCTCACCATCAGGTCGGCGCTCCCCAGTACCCAGCGCCCGGGGGCAGCCCCTATCCAGGCGGCAGCTTCCCTGGCCTGCTCCCCGTCCCCCATTAGATAAGGGTAATGTTTCACTGGTTGCAGGCTAAACAGCAGATGTTGCTCTTTGAAGCCCGCCAGCAGCAGTTCATCCCCCATAGGCACCTTCTGCGCCGCCAATGCCATGACTGCCTGAGGGGTGCGCACCTCGTTGAGGCGCACGCTGATCCAGCAGGAGTAGATCAGCCACCCCACCACCAGGGAGCTGAGAATGGCGGTCAGTGGCGCCCGGCGAAGCCAGGCATTGATCAGCAGCAAGGATCCCCCCAGCACCAGCAGGGGAAGCCAGGGCTCCGGCCCCAGTTCCCCCAGACGGCTGGCCACTCTGTCGCTAAATGCCAGCACCAGAGCCCCCACCAGCCCTGCCCCCCCCAGCAGCCAGCCAAGCCCGGCCAGCAGTCGCCCCGGCCAGACCCGGACCAGCAGGGTGCCGATGAAGGGTGCGGTCAGGAGCGCCAGGGCGGGCGTACCGGGCGTGATGTAGACGCCCCGCTTGCCCGGCGAGCAGGAGAAAAACAGCACCACCAGCACCAGATAACCCAGCAGCAGCAGGATACGCCTGTCCTGCGCCCGGATGGCGCGCCGCCAGGCCACCACCAGCCAGGGCAACAGCAGGGAGAGCGGCAGCCAGAACGGCGGGATCACCGAGATGAGGTAGTACCAGAAGGGTTTGACGTGATGCCAGGCGCTGGTATAGCGAGTCACCGTCTGGCGCAGCAGTATGTTGTCTCTGTAGGCCAGCAGGAGGGGATCCCCGCTTCGGGTCACGGCCTCCAGCATGGGGACCAGCCAGAGGCCCATCGCCAGGGCCATGGCCAGCGGCCCAAGCAGGGCCTTCAGCCAGGCTGACAAGGGCGCGGCGCGGATTTGCGACCTGTGGGTCCAGAGCGCGGGAAGCAGCACCAGCAGGGCCAGTACTCCTACCCCCTTGGTGATGACGCCAAGCCCAGCAGCAAACCAGCCGAGCCAGTACCAGCGCCACCCTCCCTCGCAGAGCAGGAAGCGCAGAAAGCCATAGAGACCGAGGGTGATGAAGGCCGTCGCCAGGGCATCGATCTGCGCCGTCTTGGCCTGCAGGGTGAACTGGACGGTGAACAGCAGCAATAGCCCGGCCATAAAGCCGACCGCTGGGTTCCATAACCGACGCCCCAGGTCCCACACCAGCAAGATGGTCAGCAAGCCAGACAGCAGGGAGGGCAGCAGAAAGGCCACCTTGATAGAGCCAGTCAACACATAACCGATCGCGATCCCCCACATAAACAGCGGCGGCTTGTCCGGATAGAGCTCCCCGCCGCGCATGGGGAAGAGCCACTGGCCACTCTCCACCATCTCCCGGGCGATCAGGGCGAAACGCGGCTCGTCCGCCGGCCAGGGGTCCCGCAGACCCAGCCCGGCCCCCAGCACCACCAGCGCGATCAGCAGCAACCAGCCAAGGGACGTCTGATTGAGCAGGGAGCGATCACTCACCATGACGAGCCTCCCCGGTCACTACCTTGTCCCGCCGCCAGCCCCGATGCTGGATATCGAGATAGAGGCTGTAGAGCGCGGTGAAGGTGGGGAAGAGGTTTTGCAGCACGCCGACAGAGTCCTGCTTGGGAGAGAAGGTGAAGTAGCTGAGCGTCATCAGGCTGCCGATCACGCTCATGTACCAGAACAGGCGCGGGATGACGGGTCGTCCCGCCCGCCTGGACGCCAGAAACTGCACCAGCCAGCGTCCGCCGAACATCAGCGCCCCTGTATAGCCGATCAGCTTCCAGCCGGTGACATGCACCCCGGTCCAGTCCAGCCAGTCGATGGGGGCAGACAGCCAGGCGTCCATCACTCCAGCATCTCCCGGATTTCAACCACCTTGGATCGGCGCTGCAACCACCAGACCCCGACCACATCCACCAGCCCGACCCAGAGCCGGTTCCAGACCCCGTATTTGGAGATCCCCGCTTGGCGTGGCCTGTGGTTGACCGGCCAGGGTGCCATGCGCCCCCCTTGTGCCTGGATCAGCGCGGGGATGTAGCGGTGCATGTGATTGAAGGCTGGCAGTTTCAGATACCAGTCGCGACGCACCACCTTGAGCCCGCAGCCGGTATCCGGAATACCGTCGCGCAGCAGCAGGTCGCGAAAGCCGTTGGCCAGCTTTGAAGAGAGGCGCTTGACCCAGTCGTCACGGCGGTTGACCCGGTGGCCGATGAGGCCCACCTGGTATGGATCGCTCTGGTAGCGGCGCATCGCCTCCTCCAGCATGGCGGGAATGTCGGCGGGATCGTTCTGACCATCGCCGTCGAGTACCACCAGCCAGTCGCCACGCCCGTGGCGCACTCCGCTCAGCACCGCCATGCTCTGGCCCACGGCATGGACATGGCGTAGCACCTTCAGCCTGGTGAAACGCGTCTGCAAATCGCGCAGTACCACATGGCTGTCGTCCACACTGCCATCGTCCACATAGATCAGTTCGTACTCGAACCTGCCCCCAAGGGCGGCATCTATTTCGCCGACAAGCGGGGCCAGATTGTCCCGCTCATCCTTGGCAGGCACCACGACAGAGATATCGACCGATTCGACCATATGCACATCCTGCCCTCATCAGAGGCGCTATCGATTCACCCGGCAGACCCGACGACATTGCATCGATGGCCTGGCTGACATCATGCAAATACAAGGCGTTAGAAAACAACTCTGTCAGCATATTGAACTTCAATTAACAAATCTATCAAAGCAGTCACTGACCCGGGAGCCTGCCGCTCCTCCTCTGCACCAAAAGTTCCATACCGTTTTCATCTCTGCCGCTCACCCACATAACCAGATGTTCCATCTGCTGGCTGGCGTCCCTCCCCGGATCGGGCCTATATGTTGCGGATACCAACGACGAGGTTTCCATGAAAAAACGACTCTGGGGCTGGGGACTCCTGATACTGCTCGCCACCACTTCCCACGCAGATCCCTTTCGTCAGGCCCCCAAGGCCATGAGCGCACTGCGCCAGGGTGCCGCCATGGAACAGGGAAACCCGCGGCAGGCCATCGCCCACTACTGCACCGCCGCCAACCTTGGCAACCCGGAAGCCTATTACCGCATCGGCCGCCTGCTGGCCCGCGGCCCCCAGGGGATCCGCAATGCCCGCAGCGCCAACGCCTACCTGGCCATGGCCATGCGCCTTGGCAACCAGCAAGCCGCCCGTTACTACAACGAGCGGGTCGGCAATGCGCCCCTGGGTACCTGCGGCATTGGAGGCGGTGGCGGAGCCCCCTGGGTGCGCCCCAGTACCCCCTTCGATCAGGAGCGCTACCTGGCCAGACAGTCACAGGCCAAGCAAAAGCTGGCCGTCATGATCCGCCAGGCCGCCCAGCGTCACAAAGTGGACCCTCAACTCGCCCTGGCCATCGCCATCGCCGAATCCAATCTGAACAGTACCGCCGTCTCCCCCAAGCAGGCGCAGGGCGTCATGCAGCTCATTCCCGAAACCCAGGCCCGCTTCGGCGTGACCCGGCCGTTCGATGCCCAGCAGAACATCCGTGGTGCCATGATCTACCTGAAGTGGCTGGAGAAGCAGTTCGGTCCGGACTGGGTGAGGATCAGCGCCGCCTACAACGCCGGGGAGCAGGCCGTGCTGCGCCACGGCGGTGTGCCGCCCTATCAGGAAACCCAGGAGTATGTGCAGCGGGTGCTCTACTACTCGGGGCAGGATCCTGACAAACCGGCCCGCCGCAACTCACCGCGCTGAGCTTACCCGGTTGCCCCTCTTCCCTCGCGCCTGTCGGCCGTCCCGGCCTGCGGCGCCCGGCTTTGCCGCCCCTCTCCCATTGGTTTACAATCGACGGGTTTTTTGGAACCGGGTTGACGGCCCGTCGACCCGGCCCCACCACGACATCAGTTTGTTAATGCCAAGACATTAAACTGCTGAAAGGAAGAGAATTAGCCAATGGCTCAATTTATTTACACCATGAACAGGGTCGGCAAGGTCGTGCCGCCCAAGCGTCATATTCTCAAGAACATCTCCCTCTCCTTCTTCCCGGGGGCCAAAATAGGCGTGCTGGGTCTGAACGGCGCCGGGAAATCGACCCTGCTGCGCATCATGGCGGGCATCGACACCGAGATCGAAGGGGAAGCCCGTCCGCAGCCCGGCATCAAGATCGGCTACCTGCCCCAGGAGCCGAAGCTGGATCCGGAGCAGACCGTACGCGAAGCGGTCGAAGAGGCGGTCGGCGACGTCAAACGCGCCATGGCGCGCCTCGACGAGGTCTATGCAGCCTATGCCGACCCGGATGCGGATTTTGACAAGCTGGCCCGCGAACAGGGCGAGCTGGAAGCCATCATCGCCGCCCAGGGCGGCCACAACATGGAAAACCAGCTGGAGCGCGCGGCCGATGCCCTGCGCCTGCCGGCCTGGGATGCCCAGATCAAGCACCTCTCCGGTGGTGAGCGCCGCCGCGTGGCCCTGTGCCGCCTGCTGCTGGAAAAACCGGACATGCTGCTGCTGGACGAACCGACCAACCACCTGGATGCGGAATCCGTGGCCTGGCTGGAGCGCTTCCTGCACGACTACGAAGGCACCGTCGTGGCCATCACCCACGACCGCTACTTCCTCGACAACGTGGCGGGCTGGATCCTGGAGCTGGACCGCGGCGAAGGCATCCCCTGGGAGGGCAACTACTCCTCCTGGCTGGAGCAAAAAGATGCCCGTCTGGCCCAGGAAGCCAGTTCCGAAGCCGCCCGTCGCAAGTCCATCGAGAAGGAACTGGAGTGGGTTCGTCAGAACCCGAAAGGCCGTCAGGCCAAATCCAAGGCTCGTATGGCTCGCTTCGAAGAGCTCAACACCAACGACTACCAGAAGCGCAACGAGACCAACGAGCTGTTCATTCCGCCCGGACCGCGCCTCGGCGACAAGGTGGTGGAGGTGGCCAACCTCTGCAAGTCCTATGGCGACCGCCAGTTGATCGACGATCTCTCCTTCTCCATTCCGAAGGGTGCCATCGTCGGCATCATCGGTCCGAACGGTGCCGGTAAATCGACCCTGTTCCGCATGATGTCGGGTCAGGAGCAGCCGGATTCCGGTTCCATCACCCTGGGTGACACCGTGGTGCTGGCCTCCGTGGATCAGTTCCGCGACAGCATGAACGACAAGAAGACGGTGTTCGAGGAAGTCGCCGACGGCCAGGACATCCTGCGCATCGGCAACTACGAGTTCCCGAGCCGCGCCTACATCGGCCGCTTCAACTTCAAGGGTTCCGACCAGCAGAAGCGGGTCGGCGAGCTCTCCGGTGGTGAACGTGGCCGTCTGCACCTGGCCAAGCTGCTGCAGACCGGCGGCAACGTGCTGCTGCTGGATGAACCGACCAACGATCTGGACATCGAAACCCTGCGCGCCCTCGAGAACGCCCTGCTGGAGTTCCCGGGTTGCGCCATGGTCATCTCCCACGACCGCTGGTTCCTCGACCGCATCGCCACCCACATCCTGGACTACCAGGACGAGGGCAAGATCGAATTCTTTGAAGGCAACTTCACCGAATACGAAGAGTGGAAGAAGAAGACCTACGGTGCCGAGGCTATTCAGCCGCGCCGCGCCAAGTACAAGCGCATTGCCAAGTAAGGCGAGGCAACAGCCGCGCCGCCAGGCATGACGTCACAAGGGGAGCCGGGGCTCCCCTTTTTTGCCTCTTCTGACTTACAATCTCCACCTCTACCCCAGCGATAGCGACCCATGATCCAAGCCTCCACCACCAGACTCACCATCCAGATCCGGCTCGAACCCGGCTGTCTGGGGCCGGATGGCAAGCAGCGCATCGATACCTTCTGCGCGGCCGCCAACCGGATCCTCGCCGCCATCGAACCCCGACGAGTGCACTGGGTGCTGCTGCCCCGCCATGACAAGCAACTGGCCGAGCAGGCCTACTTCCTCGATGGCCGTCCCTTGAGCGAAACCCAGGCCACCCTGCTGCTGCAACGCATGGGGTTGGCCCTCGATCCCTTGCTGGAGCAGAGCGATGCCGTGCTGAGCCAGCTTATCGAACGCTACCAGAAAAACCGTTGATCCCGATGTGGAAACGGGGCTCTATTGGTCCCCTTTCTCCTGCCTCCGGGAGAAAACGTTTGAATTTTTACTCTATTCATTGATCCGCCTCGCACATCCGGGGTTTGTAAACCTGGCCGCCTGTGTGAAAATGTGCGCGCTGTCACGGTATCAGGACGAGTCTGGTCACTTCACCGCCAGAATCAGGATCCGTCGCCCCGCATGGATGGGCCGGGCCCCCTGCTGCCTATTTCACGTCACCCATTGGAATCCAACATGAATCAACCACATCACGCTACCGGGCAGACCGCCAGCCCGGCTGCCGGGCAGGGATTGCTCGAGCGCCTGTTTGCCCTGCGCGGTCATGGCACCACGGCCCGCACCGAGGTGATCGCCGGCATCACCACCTTCCTGACCATGGTCTACATCGTCTTCGTCAACCCGCAGATCCTCTCTGCGGCAGGCATGGATACCCAGGCCGTGTTCGTTACCACCTGCCTCATCGCCGGCATCGGCAGCATCCTGATGGGTCTGCTGGCCAACCTGCCCATCGCCCTGGCTCCCGCCATGGGCCTCAACGCTTTCTTCGCCTTCGTGGTGGTGGCCGGCATGGGCTACTCCTGGCAAGTGGGCATGGGCACCATCTTCTGGGGTGCGCTGGGCCTGCTGATCCTGACCCTGCTGCGGGTACGCTACTGGCTCATCGCCAACATTCCCCTGACACTTCGGGTCGGCATCACCGCCGGCATCGGTCTGCTCATCGCCCTGCTCGGCCTGCACAATGCCGGCATCGTGGTCGCGAGCCCCGCCACCATGGTGACCGTGGGCAACCTCACCTCCCTGCCCTGCCTGCTGGGGCTGCTCGGCTTCTTCCTGATCTGCATCTTCTCCGCCCGCGGCGTCCACTCCGCCGTGCTCATCGCCATCGTGGTGACCACCACCCTGGGCTGGCTGTTCGGCGACGTCACCTTCAAGGGCTTCGTCTCCGTGCCGCCGAGCATTACACCGGTCTTCGGCCAGCTGGACCTGATGGGATCGCTGGACATCAGCCTCGCCGGGATCATCTTCTCCTTCATGCTGGTCAACCTGTTCGACTCTTCCGGCACCCTGATCGGCGTGACCAACCGCGCCAAGCTGGCGGATGACAAGGGGCACTTCCCGCGCATGAAGCAGGCCCTGGTGGTGGACAGCGTCAGCTCCGTCGGCGGCGCTTTCATGGGGACCTCGTCCGTGACGGCCTACATCGAGAGCAGCTCCGGCGTCGCCGTCGGCGGTCGCACCGGCCTGACCGCCATAGTGGTGGGCATCCTGTTCCTGCTGGCCATCTTCTTCTCTCCGGTGGCCGCCATGGTGCCGGCGTATGCCGCAGCGGGGGCCCTCATCTACGTGGGCGTGCTGATGTGCTCCGAGCTGACCCGGGTGAAGTGGGAAGACCTGACCGAAGCGGTGCCGGCCTTCATGACCGCGGTGATGATGCCGTTCAGCTTCTCCATCACCGAGGGGATCGCCGTGGGCTTCATCTCCTACTGCGTGATGAAGGCAGGCACCGGCCGCTGGCGCGAGATCAACCCCTGCGTGCTGGTGGTGGCCCTGCTCTTCGTCCTCAAGTTTGTCTGGGTCGATGCCCACTGATTTTTCTTCCATGGAAAGAAAACCAGACTCTGAAAACAAAAATGCCCGTCATCGACGGGCATTTTTTTATGGCGGGTACAGGGCTCAGCGAATGCCGCGGGCCTCACGGATCCACTCCCAGGCCTGCTGGATCTCCTGGGTCTTCTCCTTGGCCATCTCCATCATCTCGGGGGGCAATCCCTTGGCGGCCAGCTTGTCAGGGTGATGCTTGCTCATCTCCTTGCGATAGGCACGCTTGATCTCCTGATCGCTGTCGCTCTCGTTCACCCCGAGCAACTGATAGGCATCCTTGAGGCGATCCCGGGAGGGGGGCTCCTGGCGGTATTGCTGCCCCTGGCCACTGCCTTGCTGCTGACGGTGGAAGAAGTTCATCTGGGCCTCGGCCATGGCCAGAATGCGGGCCAGCTCGATGCGACTGAACCCCAGCTCGTCGGCGATGGTTTGCAGGATAGCCCGCTCGTTCGCCTCCACCTGACCGTCGGCGAAGGCGGCCTGCAGCTGGACCTCGAGGAAGAAGCGCAGAATGTCGCGCTGCCCCAGGCTCGCCTGGCGAAACTCCGCCAGGGTCTCGCGCAGGGGGAAGTCCGCCTCCTTGCCAAGGCGGAACGACTCCTGAGCCCGTACCCTCTGCTCTCCGGCCAGCCGCATCCTGTCCATCAGGTTGGACGCGACCCGTATTTCGTGCTCGGTGACCTGGCCGCTCGCCTTGGCGATGTGGCCCATGACGGCGAAGGTGGCATGGAAAAAGACGGCCTGTTGCTGCTGGCTGGGTGCCCGCTGGAAGGCCCCGCGGATCCCCATGCCCCGATCGAAGCGATGGCCGATCCACAGGCCCAGCAGGGCGCCGAAGATGTTGCCGAGCAGAAAACCGAAGAAGGTGCCAAGCACCTTGCCCCAAATACGCATGGTTCAAGACCTCGTGATGTTAATGGGTGCCGGCGAGCAGTTGCTCGTCCAGCTCGCGCAGCCGATCGACGGTGCCGATGTCGCGCCACTCGCCTGCCAGCAGGCTGCCACCCACCCGTCCCTGCGCCATCCAGTCGCGCAGCAGGGGGGCCAGCTTGCGCGCCCCGCAGGGCAAGCCAGCAAAGGCAGCGGGGTGATAGAGACCGACGCCGCTGAAGGTGAGGGCCGGGGTGTCCAGCACCCGACCCGCTTGCAGGGAGAAGTCCCCTTGCGGATGCTGGGGAGGGTTGGGTACCAGCCAGAGGTGGGCGAGATCCTCCCCAAGCGGCTGGCTCACCAGAGCGCGATAATCCAGGTCGAGCCAGGTATCGCCGTTGATCACCAGAAAGGGTTCGCTGCCCAGCAGGGGCAGCGCCTGCACGATGCCGCCGGCAGTCTCGAGCGCGCTCTCTTCGGCCGACCAGTGGATGGATACCCCGAGCGCACTGCCATCGCCGAGGGCCGCCACCAGCTTGTGTCCGAGCCAGGCGTGGTTGATCACAAGCTGGGTCACCCCGGCAGCAGCCAGCTTCTCGATGTGGTGCACGATGAGCGGCTTGCCCCCCGCCGCCAGCAGCGGCTTGGGCAGCAGATCGGTGAGCGGACGCATCCGCTCGCCGCGCCCGGCGGCCAGGATCATCGCCTTCATGGTGTCACCCCGGTGCGCGCCAATCCCGGCAGCACCACCTGCTCCAGCCACTGGCCGAAGCGGGCCAGCACCGGATAGGCGGCGCCATGGCTGCGACAGACATCGACCACGTAGCCCAGGGTACGGGGAATGTCCTTGAGGTAGCCGGCCTTGCCATCGCGGTGATAGAGGCGGGTGAAGAGACCCGCCGCCTTGAGATGACGCTGCATGCCGGTTAGATCGGCTGCGCGACGAAACGCGGCATAGTCCAGATTGTCGAGCAGGCCGGCCTCTTGCAGGGTGTCGAAGCCAAGTCGCATGCCCTGCTCGATCACCACGTCCGGCCAGCGCACGTAGCAATCTTTGAGCAGGGAGACCAGGTCATAGCTCAGCGGCCCGATGACCATGTCCTGGAAGTCGATAAGGGCGAGGTCGCTCTCCTTCGGGTTCATCCCGCCGCACACCATCAGGTTGCGGCTGTGGAAGTCCCGGTGCATCACTCCTTGTGGCTGGGCCAGGTTGCTCGCCGTGAGGCAGGCGAAGGTCTCCGCCAGCAACTGCTGCTCTTCATCGCTCAGGGTCAGTTGCAGGTGATGCCCCAGCAGCCACTCGGGGAAGATGGCATTTTCGCGGGCCATGAAGGCCTCATCGAAGGGCTCGAGCTCGAGCGCCACGGCGCCGAGCCCTGGCAGCAGGGCGATGGCCTTGCCATACCAGGCCAGTACGCTCTCTTCGTTCAGGCAGCCGATAAGCTGGGTATCCCCCAGATCCGTCACCGCCAGCAATCCCTGCTCGTAGTCGACCCCCTTTACCTCGGGGGCCAGCAGCCCCGCATCGTGCAGGGCGGTCGCATTGCGAACGAATTCATGATTTTTTTCGGTTTTCGGATTAGCATCCACCCACACCAGACCGCCGCCCCGGAAGTAGCGGCGGAAACTGGCGTCACCGGAAATAAGCGTCAACGAGAGGTTGGCGTCACCGGAAATCCGGCGAGCCCATTGCAAAAGCAGGGAAGCGCGATCGTGCATGAGTCGGGAACCAAATTGGAAAGCAGCACTTGGCTGTTAGCCCTGGCCGCAATAATGCTTTATCATTGCCGGCTAACATAAAGCAATGACATGCAATGTCAACTCGATGGATCCTGACATAAAATGCATGCCCTGAATCCACCGTTTTTACTACGGATTGCGCGAGCCTTTCACATGACAAAATGGACACTGGGATACTCCTGTCCCATCGCCCTGACCATCAGCCTTGTTCCTGCCCTGAGTCCGCTCATGGCCCAGGCAGCGCCACTCAATGCGCCACCCGCTACCGGGATCCTCGACAGCCTCTGCTATGACTATGTCCCCAAGATAGAGAAGCCCAGTGCGGGCCAGGACGCCAATACCCAGCCCGTCGAGGTGGATGCCGATCGCCTGGAGGCCAAGCAGGGCGGTACCGCCGTCTACGAGGGTGACGTCAAGGTGCGCCAGGGCGTGCGCAAGTTCGACTCCGACTATGCCCAGCTCGACCAGAAGAGCCGGGATGTCATCGCCATCGGCAACATCTATTACAACGATGGCCAGATCACGGTCACCAGCGACAAGACCCTGAAATCCAACCTGGACACCAAGAACTCCGAGCTGGAAGAGGGCAAGTATCAAGTCCATGGCTCACCGGTGCGCGGCTTCGCCGAAAAGGTGACCATGACCAACAACAACCAGAACATCACTCTGGAAGGGGCCCAGTACACCACCTGCCCACCGGGCCAGGAGGCCTGGACCCTGAAGGCCGGCAGCATCGACATCGATCAGTCCGAGGTATTTGGGGAGGCATGGAACGCCAGCCTCTGGCTCTATGACTATCCGGTCTTCTACTTCCCCTATATCAACTTCCCCATCAAGGATGAGCGCAAGACCGGTCTGCTCTACCCGGGCTATACCCAAAGCTCCAAGAACGGTATGGACATCACCCAGCCGTTCTACTGGAACATCGCCCCCAACTACGATGCCACCATCACCTCCCGCTTCATGGACAGACGGGGCCTGATGGAACAGGTCGAGTTCCGCTACATGCCGGACCCGGCCCACGTGGGGAGCCTCTACTTCGAGAACCTGGCGGACGACAAGCAGTACGACGAGACGGCCAGCCTCAATCAGCATCTCTCTGATGGTCACCGTTACCTGCTGAGTGCCCGCCACACCTCCATGTTCATGGACAACGCCATGCGGGTGTCGGTGGACTACACCAAGGTACGGGACCAGGACTACAACTACTTCAACGACTTCACCCCCAAGGTGGGGACCCAGGTCGACAACCAGTTGCAGCAATCCCTGAAGGCGGGTTACTACCAGCAGAACTGGAACCTCGATGCCGAGGTACGGACCTACCAGATCCTGCTGGCCAGCGCCCAGCAGCCCCACGAGCTGATGCCGCGCATCAACCACAACTACTACCAGCAGGGCAGCTGGTACGATCTGGCCTGGAATACCGAGCTGACCAACTTCGGCTACAACAACGATCAGGCCATCGAGCAGAACAAGGGTGAAGCCTACACCGGCACCCGGGTCTACACGGCCCCCACCCTGACCATCCCCCTCGTTGACGAGGCGGGTTACTTCCTCGACAGCCAGTACAAGCTGATGTACACCCGTTACGACCAGACGGTGCCTGACCAGATGAGCAGCACCTTCACCAATCGTTTCACCCCGAGAGAGGGCGGCGACGTCACCCTGGAAGAGGGGACCATCACCCGGGTACTGCCCTCGTTCCGTCTCAAGGGTGGCATGACCTTCGAGCGGGATCAGCAGTGGTTTGGCGAGGGAGCCAACCAGACCCTGGAGCCTGAATTCCAGTACCTCTATGTGCCCTATAAAGATCAGGACAACATCGGCGTCTATGACTCCACCACCATGCGCCAGGACTACTACAGCCTGTTCAGCGATCGCCGCTTCGCCGGTCTGGACCGCATCAGCGACTCCAACCGGCTCTCCTTGGGGGTCACCACCCGCATTTATGATCCGGCCGGGGATGAACGAATCCGGTTGGCCGTTGCCCAAGCCTTCGACTTCGTGGCGCCCAGGGTCAAGCTTTACAGCAGCGATGAGCTGAGTACCAATACCCGCTCCCCTCTGTCGTTCGAGGGTGACGCCAAGATCAACGAGCAGTGGTATGCCCATGCGGGGGCACAATATGATATGGAACAGCGCCAGATAAGCTCTGCCAACAGCGCCCTGGAGTACCGTCACGAGAAGTTGATCAGCCAGTTGAACCACCGCTTCGTGCGGGATGCCAACTACGACCTCGACCACAAGGGCCAGGTGACGGATCTCAACCAGATCGGCCTGCTGCTGACCACCCCGCTGGACGATCGCTGGCACCTTTATGGCGGCTACTATCAGGAGCTCAACCAGAACGTCAAAGTGGACCGCAAGGTGGGTCTGAAATACGACTCCTGCTGCTGGAGCATCAACTTCAACCTGGAATGGGTCAACACGCCAGACAACGTGAACCTGACCCCGACGTCCGAGCGCAGCCTCGGCATTCAATTTGAAATGAAAGGATTGGGTAGCGTGGGTACCGGCTCCAAGGGCACCTCCCTGGACACCGAAGCACTGCCTTACATTCGTCCGTTTAACCTGCGAGACCAGTAACCGGTCTGGCAAACGCCTTGAGAGATGGATATGAAGAAGACGTTGATTTCCCTGCTGACCGCAGGCCTGTTCGGAGTCATGAGCCAGGGTGCCCTCGCCGCCCCCGAGCTGATGGACAAGGTGCTTGCCGTGGTCAACAAGGATGTGGTGCTGGCCAGTCAGCAGGAGGCCCTGGTGCAAAAGGTCAAGGCCTCCGCCCAGGAGAGCGGCCAGTCCCTGCCCGATGACGTCACCCTGCGCAAGCAGGCGCTGGATCGCCTGATCCAGGAGAGCCTGCAACTGCAACTGGCGGAGCGCCAGGGGCTCAAGATCAGTGACACCCAGCTGGAACAGGCCATTCAGAGCATCGCCGCCGACAACAAGATGAACCTGGAGCAACTGCGCGCCCAACTGGAGCGGGAAGGCCTGACCTACGCCCAGTACCGTGAGGAGGTGCGCCGCGAAATCCTGATGAACGAGGTGCGCCGCAGCCAGGTCCGCCGTCGCATCAACATCTCCGATCAGGAGGTCAAGCAGGTGGTCGAGGCCCTGAGCAAACAGGGCCAGCAGCAGACGTCATATCATATCGGCCATATCCAGGTCGCGCTGCCGGACAACCCGAATGCCGAGCAGCTCAACGCCGCCAAGGCCAAGATCGAGCGCATTCTGGCGTCCCTCAAAGAGGGGGCCGACTTCCGCAAGCTGGCCATTGCCGAGAGTAACGGTCCCAAGGCGCTGGAAGGAGGTGACTGGGGCTGGTTGAGCCCGCAGGAGATGCCCACCCTGATGGCGGAAGCCGTGCAAGGGGCCGGCAAGGGTGACATCGTCGGCCCGCTGCGCTCCGGCGCCGGTCTGCACATCATCAAGATCTTCGACACCAAGGGTCAGCAACAGGTCATGCAGACCGAGGTCAAGGCGCGCCACATCCTGATCAAGCCCTCCATCATCCTGAGCGAGGAGAAGGCCAAGGGCACCCTGGACGGCATCCTGCACGACATCAAGAGCGGCAAGGCCAGCTTTGCCAGCATGGCAGAGAAATACTCCGAGGATCCGGGCTCTGCGGTGCAGGGTGGCGAGCTGGGCTGGTCTGATCCCAACGTCTATGTGCCGGAATTCCGCGACATGCTGGGGCGCCTGCAACCGGGCCAGATCAGCGAACCCTTCCGCACCAGCCACGGCTGGCACATCGTGCAGCTCGAGGATCGCCGCAGCCAGGACGCCACCGGCAAGGCCCAGGAGCAACGCGCCTACCAGCTCATCTTCAACCGCCGCTTCGCCGAAGAGTCCCAGGCCTGGCTGGATGAGCTGCGCGACGAAGCCTACATCCAGATCGAACCCAATTGATGGGCGACAAGCAGATGAACAAGGCGCATCCAGCGCACGCCGAGGCACAGCTGAGCTGCCACCGGCTTGCCATCACCCCGGGTGAACCAGCCGGGATCGGTCCGGATCTGGTGCTGCAGATTGCCCAGCAGGATTGGCCGCACCAGCTGGTGGTGATCGCCGATCCCGCCCTGTTGCGCGAACGGGCCGCCCTGCTGGGGCTGCCCGTCGAGCTTGAACCCTATGACGAAAGCGCCCCCACCCGTCCGCAGCGGGCGGGGACTCTGACCGTCTGCCCCGTGCCGCTCGGCGCCCCCGTGGTGCCAGGCAAGCTGGATGAGGGCAACGGCGCCTATGTGCTGGCTACCTTGCAGCGCGCCTGCGACGGCAACCTGAGCGGCGAATTTGCCGCCGTGGTGACCGGGCCGGTGCACAAGGGGATCATCAACCAGGCGGGCGTCTCGTTCAGCGGTCACACCGAGTTCTTCGCCCAGCAGTCCGACACCGCCGATGTGGTGATGCTGCTGGCCACCGAAGGGCTGAGAGTGGCCCTCGCGACCACCCATATTCCCCTTGCCTATGTTGCCAAGGCCATCACCGAGGATCGCCTTGGCAAGGTGATCCGCATCCTGGATGCGGATCTCAGGCGCAAGTTCGGCATCGAACAGCCCCGGATCTATGTCTGCGGCCTCAATCCCCATGCCGGGGAAGGGGGTCATCTGGGCCGTGAAGAGATCGATGTCATCGAACCCGCCCTGGCCGCCCTGCGCCAGGAAGGGATCGATCTGGTCGGCCCGCTGCCGGCCGATACCCTGTTCCAGGACAAATACCTCAAGGATGCGGATGCGGTACTCGCCATGTACCACGATCAGGGGCTGCCCGTGCTCAAGTACAAGGGCTTTGGCAACTCGGTCAACATCACCCTCGGACTTCCCTTCATCCGTACCTCGGTGGACCATGGCACCGCGCTGGATCTGGCAGGCAAGAACCTGGCAGACCCCGGCAGCCTCACCACCGCGATCAACCACGCCATCCAGATGGTAGAGAAAAAAAGATATGAGCAGTAAGGTGCACATGGGCCACACGGCCCGTAAGCGTTTCGGTCAAAACTTCTTGCACGACCGGTATGTGATCGACCAGATAGTGGCCGCCATCAACCCGCAACCGGGTCAGAATCTGGTGGAGATTGGCCCGGGTCTGGCCGCGCTCACCGAGCCGGTCGCCGCCCAGATGGACAAGATGACCGTGGTCGAGCTGGACCGGGATCTTGCCGCACGTCTGCGCGAACACCCCACCCTGAAAGAGAAGCTGACCGTCATCGAAGCCGATGCCATGCGCTTTGACTTCAGCACCCTGATGGGGGAAGGCAAGGGGCCGCTGCGCATCTTCGGCAACCTGCCCTACAACATCTCCACCCCCCTCATCTTCCACCTGTGCGAATTTGCCGACCGGGTGGAGGACATGCACTTCATGCTGCAAAAGGAAGTGGTGCTGCGTCTAGCCGCCGGCCCGGGCAGCAAGGCCTATGGCCGTCTGAGCGTGATGACCCAGTACTACTGTCAGGTAGTGCCGGTGCTGGAAGTGGGCCCGGGCGCCTTCAAGCCGGCGCCGAAGGTGGATTCCGCCGTGGTGCGTCTGATCCCGCACAAGAACCCGACTATCGTCGCCAAAGACATTCGTTGCCTGAACCGGGTCTGCACCGAAGGCTTCGGCCAGCGTCGCAAGACCATTCGCAACAGCTTCTCCAACTTCATCACCGACGCCCAGCTGACCGAGCTTGGCATCGATGGCAACCTGCGCCCGGAGAATCTCTCCCTCGAGCAGTTCGTCACGATCGCCAACTGGCTGGCCGACCAGCAACAGGCCTGATCCCATGACCCAAGCCCGGATAGTGGTCCGCCCCCACCCCAGCTATGTGGCGGGAACCGCAGATCCCTACCATTTTCTCTATCGCATCGAGATTGAGAACCTGGGTCCGGGCACGGTGCAACTGCTGCATCGACGCTGGCTCATTACGGATGCCAATGGCAAGATGCTGGAAGTGGAAGGTCCCGGCGTGGTCGGTGAACAACCCCTGATCGCCCCCGGCGAGACCTTTTCCTACCAGAGTGGCGTTCCCCTCGCCACACCGCTTGGCGTGATGGAAGGCAGCTACATCCTGCAGGATGAATCGGGGCAACAATTCGAAGCCCCCATCGCCCCCTTCACGCTGGCCGTCCCCAACATAATCAACTGAGGTTTCATGGCGAACTGTTTCGTCGGTGATATCCAGGGCTGCTACGACGATTTGCGCCGTCTGCTGGATCTTGCCGAGTTCGACTTCGATAACGACACGCTCTGGCTGTGCGGCGATCTCGTCGCCCGGGGGCCGGACTCCCTCAACACCCTGCGTTTCGTCAAATCACTGGGGCAGCAGGCCGTCACCGTGCTCGGCAACCACGACCTGCACCTGCTGGCGGTGGCCCACGGGGTCGCCCCGCTCAAGAAGAAAGACAAGCTGCAGGCGCTGATGGAGGCGCCGGATCGGGACGAGCTGCTGGAGTGGCTGCGTCACCGTCCCCTGCTGGCAGAACACCCCGACCTGCCCATCATGATGGTGCATGCGGGCCTCTCCCCCGCCTGGGACGCCCACACCGCCCGCAGTTGCGCCCGGGAGGTGGAGAGCCTGCTGCGCGGGGATCAGTACAGCTGGCTGCTGCACAACATGTATGGCGATCAGCCCGACAGCTGGAACGACAACCTGCTGGGCATAGAGCGTTACCGCTACATCATCAACAGCTTCACCCGGATGCGCTTTTGCTACTTCGACGGGCGCCTCGACTTCAAATGCAAGAAGGGCCCCACCGAATCGACCCCGGGCCTGCGCCCCTGGTTCGAGCAGCGCGAGCACCATGTGGATGACCCCATCCTGGTCTTCGGCCACTGGGCGGCCCTGATGGGCAACACCGGCAAATCCGATATCAAGGGACTCGACACCGGGTGCGTCTGGGGCAACAGCCTCACCCTGTGGCGCTACGAGGACGACGCCCTGATCGCCACCCCCTGCCCGGCCTATGCCAAGTAGAGCGGCTCTCTGCGGAACAAGGGAATGATCCGCCGTTGAGAGGAGAGCAATGCCCTCTCCTGTGAAATGGAGCTGAAAACAGAACGGGCCCGGCAATGCCGGGCCCGTTTTTTCATGATGAGCGGATCAGAGCCTGCGCCCCAGCCGTTTCTCGACCTGGCGTCGCTCCCATTCCGGGCCAAACAGCTTGAAGGGCTGGAACAGGTTGATGGCGTGGGAAGCCAGCCCCAGCCCCCATCCCAGCATGGGCCACCAGGCCCAGATATAGTCCGGGTTGCTCAGGTAGTTGATGACAAACAGCCCCCCTATCACCAGCACATAGCTCATGAGGTGGCCGTAGAAGCCCCTGAGCCCCTCCACGAACTTCATCGCCTCCCGCTCATCCCGCGCCACCTGCACGCGTCCCCGATCTTCGCCCTCATTCCCTTTCATCTCGCTCTCCTGCAGTTGGGTCACATCGAGCTCGAAGACGGCGGCCAGGGCCTTGAGGGATTCCAGTCCGGGTTGTTGTCCCTGCTCTATTCGCTGAATGGTGCGAACGCTCAGGCCTGTGAGGGTCGCCAGCTGTTCCTGGGACCATCCCCGTTGCAATCTCAACTTCCTGACGATCATCTTGCGCTCCTTGTGGTGATTGACAGGGCCAGCATAGGGAAAGGGGATGAGAGGCAACACGACAGATGGCCGACACTCACCTGACTTCCTTTAAAAATCAAAATCTTACTACCACGCAATCGTGGCTCTTGCGCCCCGAGCAACCAGGCTTGGCGTGCCGCTGGCGGCCAGGCGTCGCGGGGGCTTACAACCCCTGCATCAGCTCGGCACCAATCTCGAAGGAGCGCAGGCGCGCCTGATGATCGACGATGGGGCCGTTGAACATCAGCTCGTCCGCTCCGGTCTCTGCCAGCAGAACCTTGAGGCCGTGGCGTACCCGATCCGGCTCCCCCACCAGGGAGCGAGCCAGGGTCTGCTCCATCGCCATCAATTCGCGGGGAGACCACTCATCCCCCAGCGTCTGCACCGGCAGTGGCAGCTTGCCGGCATCCCCCCGGTAGAGACGCAGGAACTGCTGCTGCAGGGTGGTGAACAGGAAGCGGGCCTCACGGTCGGTGTCGGCGGCGATCAGATTGACGCACACCACCGCATGGGGTTTGGGCCAGCGGGCAGAGGGGCGGTATTGGGTACGGTAGAGCTCCAGCGCCTGCAGCAACATGGCGGGAGCGAAGTGGGAAGCAAAGCCGAACGGCAACCCCATGGCCGCAGCCAGTTGGGCACTGTAGAGGCTGGAGCCCAGCAGCCAGATGGGCACATGGAGTCCCTGACCCGGCACCGCCTGCACGGCACCGACCTCGTCGCCAAAATAACTCATCAGTTCGCGCACATCCGCCGGGAAGTCATCCACCTCGCCGCTGCGCTGGCGGCGAAGCGCCTGCATGGTGCGCTGATCGCTGCCAGGGGCGCGGCCCAGGCCGAGATCGATGCGATCCGGATAGAGGGAACTCAGCGTGCCGAACTGCTCCGCAATGACCAGGGGGGAGTGGTTCGGCAACATGATGCCGCCAGCCCCGAGCCGCAACGTCGTGGTGCCCCCGGCCAGGTGGCCAATCAGCACCGCTGTGGCGGCGCTGGCAATGCCCGGCATGTTGTGGTGCTCCGCCAGCCAGTAGCGGTGGTAGCCCCAGCGCTCCGCATGGCGAGCCAGATCCAGCGAGTGGCGAAACGACTCGGCCGGTAGACCACCTTCGGGCACGGGCACCAGATCCAGCACGGAATAGGGGACGACAGACATGGGACACTCCATTGGTTCACAGGGCGTTTATCAGGGGAGCAATGTAGCACGAGATATCTGGACGAATCATCTCACCACAGGGCAAGGGAGCAGCGCGAAGGCCGACTGTTGATTTCGGGCCGAAGAGCGCAAGATCGAGTCCTAGGCTTTTTGTCATCCAGCAAGCACACTGTTAGGTGACCAATACGGCGATCGCCAGGGGACAAGGATCCGTCCATGACAAACGCAAGTCTCAGTCGCAGACCCTTTTACGTACACATTGCCACCCTTTTCATCCTGCTCTTCTCCTTGCTGGGGGGCGCCCTCATCGTGCTGCAGTTCCAGCAGGGCATGCAGCAGGGGCTGGAGCACGAACGTCAGAGCTTCCAGCAATACCGGGAGCAGCTTGCCCTCGCCATCAAGCTGAACCAGCGACCAGCCCGCATGTCCCTGAATCTGCTGCGCAGCGGCCAGCTGTCCGCCATGACAGACCTCGAGACGCGGCTCGCCTTCCTGCCCCAGCTGGCGGAAGTACTGGCCAACAGTACCAGTTACGGCGCCATCTATGCCGGTTACGAGGACGGCGATTTCTTTCTGGTACGCAAGCTGACCGAACGGGCGAGAGGGGCGCTGGAGGCGCCTCCGCCCGAGAGCCGCCTGCTGGTCCAGAGCCTGCATCAGGGACAGGGAGAGTTCCTCTATTTCGACCAGCGGCTGCGGCTGCTGGAGCGGCGCCCCATGCCGGACTACCGTTTCGATCCGCGAGATCGGGGCTGGTACAAGCAGGCACGCTGGAACACCGGCATTATAGTGACCCACCCCTACCTCTTCTTCACCACCCGGGAGCCTGGCATGACCCTGGCGGTGGAGAGCGATGACCGCCGGGCAGTGATCGGGCTGGATGCCGGTGTCGAGGGGCTCTCCTCCCTCATCGGCGAGCTGCCCCTTCCCAGCCACAGCCAGCTGGTGCTGTTCGACGAGGCCGGCACCTTGTTGGCCACGGACCCGAAACAGTTGCCGAGCTTCGACCAGCTGAGCCGCCTGCCCATGCTGACAGCCCTCAGGCATCCCGTCCTGGCCCTGCTGCAGCAGGAGATGGCGAGCCAGCCCACCCTGCTGCACAACCCCTCCGAGCTGACCCTGAGCACCGACAAGGGGGAGGACTGGCTGATCAACCTCTCCTCCCTCGGGGAAGGCTCCCCCTTCTATCTCGCCCTGCTGGTTCCGGCGAAGGTGCTCACCGCCCCGGCTCGCCAGGATGCCCTGCACAACCTGGCCTGGGCATTCGCCGGCCTGCTCCTGCTGCTGCCCGTCATCTGGCTGGTGGCCAGACGGACGGCCACCCCCTTGCTGGCTCTGACCGCAGAGGCCGAGCGGATCCAGCAATTCGACTTTGGCCAGAGCAAGGAGCCCGGCTCGGCCATCCGGGAGATAGACGATCTCGCCCGCGCCATGTCCAGCATGCGGTTGACCCTGGGCAACTTCATGAGCATGGGACGGGCACTGACGGCCGAACACCGCTTCGATTCCCTGCTGAGCCGCATCCTGCATGAAACCGTGTCCGCGGCCCAGGCGGAAGGAGGCGCCCTCTACCTGGCGCAGAAGAAGCAGATGCAGGCCGTTCAAGCCATCTGGCAGGGGCAACCGCTGCCCTGCGAACAGGTGATCTGGCAGGATACCCTGCTCGCCGGCCTCTATCACACGGAGCGTCTCAGCCTCCGCCTCGATGAGGAGCAGTGGAACCGCTGCCTCGTGGGCTGGGGCCCCTTCCCCGGCCCTTGCCAGCTGCTGGTCGAACCCCTGCACAACCACCGCCAGGAGCTGATCGGCAGCCTGCTGCTGGTGTTGCCGGACTGCTCCCCCCGGGAGCTGGTTTCACGCATCAGCCTCATCGAGGCGCTGGCGGGCATGTCCGCCTCCGCCATCGAAAACCAGCGCCTGCTGGAAGAGCAGAAACAGCTGCTGGAGGCCTTCATCGAGCTCATCGCAGGCGCCATCGACGCCAAGAGCCCTTACACCGGCGGCCACTGCCAGCGCGTCCCCGAACTGACCAAAATGTTGACGGAGGCGGCCTGTGCACAGCAGCAGGGGCCCTTCAGGGACTTTAACCTCAACGACGAGGAGTGGGAGGCCATTCACATCGCGAGCTGGCTGCACGACTGCGGCAAGGTGACCACCCCGGAGTTCGTGGTCGACAAGGCCACCAAGCTGGAGACCATCTACGACCGGATCCACGAGATCCGCACCCGTTTCGAGGTGCTCAAGCGCGATGCCCACATCGAGGCGCTGGCGGCCAGACTGCCGGCCTCGGAGCGGCAGGCGGCCGAGGAGGCGCTGGCATCCCACTGGCAAACCCTGGATGAGGAGTTTGCCTTCGTGGCCGAGTGCAATCTGGGGGGCGAGTGGATGGCGCCGGAGAAACTCGCCAGGCTGGATGCCATCGCCAGCCGCACCTGGTTGCGCACTCTGGACGATCGGCTCGGCATCAGTCAGGAGGAGCGCAAGCGCCACCAGGAGGCCCCCTCTCCCCTCCCCTGCCGAGAGTCGCTGCTCGCCGACAAGGCGGTCCATCTCATCCCTCGCCCCGAGCACGACAATCTCGCCCGACACAACCCATGGGGCTTCAAGGTGCGGGTGCCCACCCACCTCTACAACCGGGGGGAGCGCTACAACCTCGCCATCGGCCGTGGCACCCTCACCGAAGAGGAGCGCTACAAGATCAACGATCACATCATCCAGACCATACGCATGCTGGAGAAGCTTCCCTTCCCCCGCCATTTGCGCAAGGTGCCGGAGATTGCGGGGGGCCATCACGAGCGGATGGACGGCACGGGCTATCCGCGCCAGTTGCAAGGGGGGCAGATGAGCATTCCCGCCCGCATCATGGCCATTGCAGACATCTTCGAGGCGCTGACGGCGAGCGATCGCCCCTACAAGTCTGGCAAAACGGTCTCCCAGTCCCTGGCCATCATGGTGAAGATGGTGCAGGAACAGCACATAGACCCGGCCCTGTTTGCCCTCTTCATCGAGAGCGGCATCTGGCGGGACTACGCCATACGCTTCCTCGCCCCCGAGCAGTTGGACGAGGTCGAATGCCAGGCCCTGCTGGCAGGATCACACTGACCTTCCGCTGGCACTCGCCCATAAAAAAACGGTCAACCCGGGTTGACCGTTTTTCGTTCCACTTCGCCCCTTAGAACAGCAGGTGCGCCACACCGGCAATCACCGGCAGGGTGACCAGGGTGCGCAGCAGGAAGATGACGAACAGCTCCCACAACTTGACCGGGATCTTGCTGCCCAGCAACAGAGCGCCCACTTCCGACATGTAGATGAGCTGGGTGACCGACATGGCGGCGATCACGAAGCGGGTGATGTCGCTCTCGATAGTGGAGGCCAGCACCGCCGGGATGAACATGTCGGCAAAGCCCACCATGATGGTCTTGGAAGCGGCTTCCGCCTCCGGCAGTTGCAGCAGCTCGAGCAAAGGCACGAAGGGCGCCCCCAGCCAGTTGAACACCGGGGTGTGCTCCGCCAGCATCAGGGCACAGGTCCCGACGGCCATCACCACCGGCAGCACGCCAAACACCATGTCCAGGGCGTTTTTCACCCCTTCACGCGCCACGGCGCCGAGATCCGTCATGCTGTCGGCCTTGGTCAGGGCACGATGGTAGCCGTAGCTCAGTACGCTGTGCTGATGGGGGATGGCCTCCTGCTTGCGGCACAGGGGAGTACCGTCGCTGTAGACATCCTTCTTCCAGGAGAGCGGCGGCAGGCGCGGCACCACGATGGCGGCCACCACACCGGCCAGGCAGACGGTCAGGTAGAAGGGGACGAACATGTGCTCCAGCTTCACCTGGGAGATCACCACCAGACAGAAGGTGATGGAGACGGCGGAGAAGGTGGTACCGATGACGGCCGCTTCCCGCTGGGTGTAAAACTTGCCTTCATACTGCTTGCTGGTCAGCAGGATCCCGACGCTGCCATCACCGAGCCAGGAGGCGAAACAGTCCACCGCAGAACGACCCGGCAGACGGAACACCGGACGCATGATGCGGGTCATCATGGTACCGACAAACTCCAGCAGACCAAAATCCAGCAGCAAGGGCAGCAGCAGGCCCGCAAAGATGAAGACGGAGAACAGTACCGGCAACAGATCATGCAGCACCAGGCCGCCGGTCGCCCCTGAGCGCAGCACCTCGGGACCGGCTTCAAAGAAGGTCAACAGCACGAAGACCCCGCCCAGCACCCGCACGCACGCCCAGAAGGGGGAGACGTTGAACAGGCTGTTGAGGAAGGGGCGTTTTACCAAGATCGCCGGTTTGAACAGCCAGGCGATCAGGGTCATCAGCATGGTGGTGGTGATGATGGCGCTGACCATGGCCACCAGATGATCGACAAACACCGTTTGAACCAGCTTCGCCAGCACGGCGACGGGAATGGTGACATTGCCGTCATAGATGACCGGGGTCATGAACAGCAGGATCCCGATCAGTGACGGGATCAAAAACATCAGCACGTTGCGGCGAGTACGGATTGCCGGTGCTTCCAGGGTCTTTTCCAACATATAAACAGCCTTAAATGTGACTTTTCCTTCAGCCGGGCCGCCTGCATACTCATGCCCTCGCCCGGAAAACGGGCGCAAGAATAACCCAAAAAACTGCACAAACAAGCCGTTAATTGATCATTTCAAGCATAAATATTTTATCAGGCGAACCATCCATAAGAACAAACCAAAACAGTCATGCATATCGATTCAATTTGAATGGTTAGCATAATGTTTCATACAGGTTACATTCAGGTGCGCAGTATAATCCGCAGCCACTGTCAGGCAATAAGAGACATGAAAAATATATCTATAGGGTGATCCCGTCGATCCTCCCATAAAAAAAGGTTCTTCGCGGGATCCTGGGAAAGTGGAAGTTGACAGACAGGGTGCTGGTAAACTGGCTGTCTCCAAACACACCACCACCATCACCCTGCTGTCGCCGTGCATC
>NZ_JAPCIZ010000039.1:0-43704 GCF_027707725.1 Aeromonas sp. QDB25
CAACCATGAACGGCTCAAAGTAAAACTAAACGGCCTGAGCCCGGTACAGTACCGAACTCAGGCCATGTCATCCGCCAGCTAACGTGTCCAATAAATGGGGTTCACTTCACATGGGCGGTCTTTTTTATGGTTGCTCAGGCTCCAATTCAGAGGCTGGGCAGGGTCCCGGCCGGGATCAGGTCGTTGTAGCTGGCACGGCCCAGCAGGGCGGCGGCCGCCTCGATGTCCGGTGCAAAGTACCTGTCCTTGTCATAGAAGCTGACCTCTTCCCGCAGCCGGCCCTTGGCCAGCTCGATAAGCTCGGTGCTGCGCAGGGGGGCGCGGAAGTCCAGACCCTGGGCGGCGGCGAGCAGCTCCACCGCCAGGATGCCACGGGTGTTCTCCGCCATGTCCGCCAGCCGGCGACCGGCGAAGGTGGCCATGGAGACGTGGTCCTCCTGGTTGGCCGAGGTGGGCAGGCTGTCCACCGAGGCCGGGTGGGCCAGGGTCTTGTTCTCGGAGGCCAGGGCCGCCGAGGTGACCTGGGCGATCATGAAACCGGAGTTCACCCCGCCGTTGTTCACCAGGAAGGCCGGCAGGCCGGACATGCGCGAGTCGATGAGCAGCGCCATGCGCCGCTCGGACAGCGACCCGATCTCGGCGATGGCCAGGGCCAGGTTGTCGGCGGCAAAGGCCACGGGTTCTGCGTGGAAGTTGCCGCCGGAGATGATCTCCTCATCCTCGGCAAACACCAGCGGATTGTCGGAGACCGCGTTGGCCTCGCACACCAGCACCTCGGCGGCCTGACGGATCTGGGTCAGGCAGGCACCCATCACCTGGGGCTGACAGCGCAGGGAGTAAGGATCCTGCACCTTCTCGCAGTTGTGGTGGGACATGCCGATCTCGCTGCCGTCCACCAGCAGGTGGCGGTAGCAGGCGGCCGCATCGATCTGGCCGCGCTGACCGCGCACCTCGTGGATGCGGGCATCGAACGGCCGGCGGCTGCCCAGCGCCGCTTCAACGCTCATGGCACCGATGGTGATGGCGCCGGCGTAGAGATCCTCGGCATGGAACAGCCCTTCCAGCGCGAAGGCGGTGCTCGCCTGGGTGCCGTTGAGCAGGGCCAGCCCCTCTTTCGGCGCCAGGGCGATGGGCTCCAGTCCTGCAATCTTCAGGGCAGTGGCGGCGTCGATCAGCTCGCCCTTGTGACGGGCCTTGCCTTCACCGATCAGCAGGCAGCTCATGTGGGCCAGGGGCGCCAGATCGCCGGAAGCGCCGACGGAGCCCTTCTTCGGCACCACGGGGTAGACCTCGGCGTTGATAAGGGTCATCAGGGCCTCGAGCACCGTCAGCCGGATGCCGGAGAAGCCACGGGCGAGCGAGTTGACCTTGAGCACCATCATCAACCGCACGGTGGCGTCATCCATGTACTCGCCAATCCCTGCCGCATGAGAGAGCACGATGGAGCGTTGCAGCTCGTCCAGCTGCTCCACCGGAATGCGGGTGTTGGCCAGCAGGCCAAAGCCGGTGTTGATGCCGTAGACCACCCGGTTTTGCTCGATCACCTTGGTGACCACGGCGGCGGAGGCGTGGATCCCCGCCAGGGCAGCCGGATCCAGACTGACGTGTACCGGCTCGCGGCTGACACGACGCAGGGTGGCGAGGCAGAGTTTGCCCGGTTGCAGATTGAGTTCGAACATCTTATTTCACCCCTTTGCCGGTGGCGTCGATCATCGGCAGATCCAGTTTCGCATCAACGGCACAGTTGATGGCAATCTCGTAGCCGGCGTCGGCGTGACGCATCACCCCGGTGGCCGGGTCGTTGCGCAGCACGCGGCCGACCCGCTTGGCGGCATCGTCGGTGCCGTCACAGACGATCACCACGCCGGAGTGCTGGGAGAAGCCCATGCCGACCCCGCCACCGTGGTGCAGGGAGACCCAGGTCGCACCGCCGGCGGTGTTGAGCAGGGCATTGAGCAGCGGCCAGTCGGAAACGGCGTCGGAGCCATCCATCATGGATTCGGTCTCGCGGTTCGGGCTCGCCACCGAGCCGGAGTCCAGGTGGTCACGGCCGATGACGACCGGAGCCTTCAGCTCGCCATTCTTCACCATCTCGTTGAAGGCCAGGCCCAGGCGCACCCGATCCTTGACGCCAACCCAGCAGATCCGCGCCGGCAGGCCCTGGAAGGCGATGCGCTCGCGGGCCATGTCGAGCCAGTTGTGCAGGTGGGGATCGTCCGGGATCAGCTCCTTCACCTTCTGGTCGGTCTTGTAGATGTCTTCCGGGTCGCCGGAGAGCGCCACCCAGCGGAACGGGCCAATGCCCTCGCAGAACAGCGGGCGGATATAGGCCGGCACGAAGCCCGGGAAGTCGAAGGCATTCTTGACCCCCTCTTCCAGCGCCATCTGGCGGATGTTGTTGCCGTAATCGAGCGTGGCGGCGCCGCGGGATTGCAGAGTCAGCATGGCTTCGACCTGACGGGCCATGGAGCGGCGAGCCGCCACGTTGACCTCGTCCGGTGCGCTCTTTTGCAGATCGCGCCATTGGGCCACGCTCCAGCCCTGAGGCAGGTAGCCGTGTACCGGATCATGGGCGGAGGTCTGGTCGGTCACCACGTCCGGCGTGATGCCGCGAGCCACCAGCTCGGCGAAGACGTCGGCGGCGTTGCCGAGCAGGCCGACGGAGACGGCGGTGCCGCTGCGTTTGGCCTCCTCGACCATGGCCAGCGCCTCATCCAGGCTGTGGGCCTTCTTGTCGACGTAGCGGGTACGCAGACGGAAATCGATACGGGTCTCGTCGCACTCCACGGCGATCATGGAGAAACCGGCCATGGTGGCGGCAAGGGGCTGGGCACCGCCCATGCCACCCAGGCCCCCGGTCAGGATCCAGCGGCCTTTGGGCTCGCCGTTGAAGTGCTGGTTCGCCACCGCGAAGAAGGTCTCGTAGGTGCCCTGCACGATGCCCTGGGTGCCGATGTAGATCCAGGAGCCAGCGGTCATCTGGCCGTACATCATCAAACCCTTTTTATCGAGCTCGTTGAAGTGCTCCCAGTTGGCCCAGTGGGGCACCAGGTTGGAGTTGGCGATGAGCACCCGCGGCGCATCCTTGTGGGTCTGGAACACCCCGACCGGCTTGCCGGATTGCACCAGCAGGGTCTGATCGTCCTCGAGCCGGGTCAGTACCTCGACGATCTTGTCATAGCAGGCCCAGTTGCGGGCGGCGCGGCCGATGCCGCCGTACACCACCAGGGACTGGGGATGCTCGGCAACATCCGGATCCAGGTTGTTCATCAGCATCCGCAGTGGCGCTTCGGTGAGCCAGCTCTTGGCGGTCAGCTGGGTGCCGTGGGGAGCACGGATCACGCGGCTCGGATCGTGGCGGGGATCCTGGTGTTGTACAGACATAGACACTCCTTGTTTAGCGATGCAGTCAGGCGGCGCGGTGCGCCACTACTTGGTCAACTGGTGAACCAGGCGCGCGGCCACGCGGGCACTGCGGTTGTCCTGATCCAGGTTCGGGTTGTACTCGGCCAGATCGGCGAGCCTGAGCTTGCCGCTGGCCCGGATATGGGCGATAAGCGGTTCGATGACCGCCAGCTCCACGCCGCGAGCGGCGGGAGCGCTCACTCCCGGCATCACCGCCGCCGGCAGCACGTCGAGATCGATGGTGAGATAGAGGTGGTCGCAACGGGCGATGAAGGCATCCAGCCCGCCTAGCAAGGCTGGCAGCTCGGTCGGCGTCATCGCTTCGTCCAGCACGTGCCAGACTCCCAGCGCCTCGGCGCGAGCAAAGAGCGCCGCGGTATTGGCGGTTTCGGCCACCCCGAGACAGGCATAGTGAAAGGGAGTGCCCTGGGCAGCGCACTGCTCGGCAATCTGGAAGAAGGGGGTGCCCGAGCTCGCCTGCTCCTGTTTCATGCGCAGATCGAAGTGGGCGTCGAAATTGATGATCCCGACCCGCCCTTCGCCGCCAAGATGACGGTTCAGGCCGCTCCAGCTGCCAAACGCCACCTCGTGGCCGCCTCCCAGCACCAGGGGGAAGTGTCCCTGATCCAGCGCACTCGCCACCCGTTCGGCCAAGCGCCCGTGAGCGGCATCGAGATCGCCGTCCTCACAGGCCAGATCCCCGCCGTCATAGACGGGGGCGCCCAGATGCCAGGCCGTGTTGGCCAGCAGCTTGCGCACCGCCAGCGGTGCACCGGCCGCACCGACCCGCCCCTTGTTGCGGCGCACCCCTTCGTCACAGGCAAAGCCGAGCAGCACCACGCCGGGTTCGCGATTCCCCTGCCAGGGTTGCACCCTATCGTGCCAGCGCAGGGCCAACTCACCGTCTTCGGGATCCTGACGCCCCTGCCAGACCGACATGTCGATCCCGTTGAACTTATCCATGAAGGGTTTCCTCCCCGTTGACCACACGGCTCACCAGCTGATCGACACCGATGAGGTAGCTGAGCTCGGCCGGATGGCCGCAGTTCCAGACAAGGAAATCCGCCAGCATGCCGACCTTGAGCTGCCCCAGCCGTTCCTGCTCGCCAAGCGCCCTGGCGGCGTGGCGGGTCACCCCGGCCATGGCCTCCACCGGGGTCAGGCCAAACAGGGTGCAAGCCATGTTCATGGCCATGCGCAGGGAGACGATGGGAGCCGTGCCCGGGTTGATGTCGGAAGAGACAGCCATGGGTACCCCCGCCTTGCGCAAGGCAGCGATCGGGGGCAGCTTGGTCTCCTTGAGGAAATAGAAAGCGGTGGGCAGCAGGGTGGCGACCACGCCACGGTGGGCCAACGCCTGGATCCCGTCCTGATCCAGATATTCCAGATGATCCACCGAGAGGGCGCCGAAGTGGGCGGCGAGCGTGCTGCCCCCCAGGTTGGAGAGCTGATCCATGTGCCCTTTCACCGCGAGGTTGTACTGATCCGCCGCCAGATAGACCTGCTCGGTCTGGGCAAGGGAGAAGCCGATGTGCTCGCAGAAGACATCCACCGCATCCGCGAGACCTGCCTCGGCCGCCGCCGGGATGATCTCCTGGCAGATGGTCTCGACCCAGGAGTCGGGATCGTCGCGATACTCCGGCGGCACCGCATGAGCCGCCAGCAGCGTGGTCTTGACCCGGATGGGCTGCGTCTCTCCCAGACGACGGGCCACCCGCAACATCTTGAGCTCGTCTTCCAGGGTGAGGCCGTAGCCGGACTTGATTTCGACTGTGGTGACCCCTTCCCGGATCAGGGACTTGATCCGCGGCAACGCCAGCTCATAGAGCCGCTCCTCGCTGGCTGCCCGGGTGGCGCGCACCGTGCTGATGATACCGCCCCCCTTGCGGGCAATCTCCGCATAGGGGACTCCCTTCTGGCGCAGTTCGAACTCTTCGGCGCGGCTGCCGGCGAAGATGAGGTGGGTGTGACAATCGATAAGACCGGGGGTGACCAGCTTCCCCTTCATGTCCTGCCAGGAGGCGGCATAGGGGCCCTTGAGATCCTGCATGGGGACCAGAGCGTGGATCTTGCCATCCCGCACGCCAAGGGCATGGGGCTCCAGCAGGCCGTAGTCCGCCAGATCGGGGCGCAGGGTGGCGGGTGTCACGTTGAGCCAGACCCGCTCGCAGTTCAACAGTTCCTTGTTCATACCGACCTCTAAATGTATATACAATAATTTATAGCCGATCTCTGAAAAGAAAGAAAGGATCAAGTTCACATCTTGATAACAGCAGCTTTATTAGAGTGTAAGCACAAAAAAGCCCACCGAGAGGTGGGCTTTTAAATGCTTAATATGTATATACAATTATGCGAGACGCGTCTTGGAGCTCAGCTTGTAGCGGGAACCCGGCGACAACAATCTGGCATAGGAGACCAGAAAGCCGTCTGACCAGGTGCGCCGGTGCAGCAGCAGGCAGGGGGTGTCGACCCTCACTTGCAGCAGTCCGGCTTCACCAGCACTCGGCAACACGGCTTCTACCACGTGCTCCATCTCGGAGAGGGGGCAGATCTCCATCAGATAGCTGTTTGGCGTCTGCTGGGTGAAATCCTGCTCGCCATAGCCGGGCAGTCGCTCGGCATCGACGAAGCGCTCCTCCAGTTGCAGCGGCTCCCCATCGGCCTGATGGACGATGAGGCTGTGAAAGGTGGGCGCCCCGACCCGCAGGCCCAGACGTACCGCCACTTTCTCGTCGGCGGCCTGACGTTGCAGCCGAATCACCCGCGCGCTGTACTCGCTGCCCCGCTCGGCGATCTCGTCTGCAATATTGCGAATCGCCAAGAGCGGCGACTCGGTGCGCCTGTCGGCCACAAAGCTGCCGGATCCGGCGGTGCGCACCAGCCAGCCTTCGGCCACCAGTTCACGCAGCGCCTTGTTCACCGTCATGCGGCTCACGGCAAACTGCTCGCACAGGGCGGCCTCGGTCGGGATCCGGTCGCCCGCCTGATAGTGGCGTTCGCGGATCCCGTCCAGGATGTGCTGCTTTATCTGAAGGTAGAGCGCAGGAGCCACCGGCTGGTCCTCAGCGGCGACGATGGGGCGGACGCATGTCCGGCCAGGCGCGATAGACGTCCGGGATCTGGTCAGGGCCGCTGATGCAGAGATCGAGATCGTGCAGCAGGCCATCCTTGATGCCGTAGATCCAGCCGTGCACCGCCAGCTCCTGCCCCTTGCGCCAGGCATTCTGGATGATGGTGGTGTGGCAGACGTTGGCGACCTGCTCGGCCACGTTCAGCTCGCACAGGTAGTCAAAGCGCTCGTGCTCATCCTCGATGGCTTCGAGCTGTTCGCCGTATTTGAAGTAGACGTCCTTGATGTTGCGCAGCCAGTTGTCGATGAGACCCAGCTCCTGGTTCTGCATCGCAGCCTTGACCCCACCGCAGCCATAGTGGCCGCAGACGATGATGTGCTTCACCTTGAGCACCTCCACCGCGTATTGCAGCACCGAGAGGCAGTTGAAGTCGGTGTGCACCACCAGGTTGGCGACGTTGCGGTGGACAAAGACGTCCCCCGGCAAGAGCCCCATCAGCTGGTTGGCGGGAACCCGGCTGTCGGAACAGCCGATCCAGAGGTACTCGGGTGCCTGCTGGGCGGACAGGGTAGCGAAGAAATTGGGATCCTCGGCCTTGATCCGTTCCGCCCACTCACGGTTGTTGGTAAACAAGTCGTTCAACAGTTTCACTTCTGCTCTCCCTACTGTGGCAGTGGCGGCAACATACCATACACAAGGGTAACCAAGGCAAGGCCGACCAGATCCCCGCAAAACAAAAACAGGGCCATCAGGCCCTGCTTCTTACCGGAGGAGGCCGTCAGGCATCCATGGCATCTTTCAGCTTCTTGAGCGCGTTTTTCTCAAGCTGGCGCACCCGCTCGGCCGAGACGCCGTAAGTATCGGCCAGCTCCTGCAGGGTGGTCTTGCTCTCGTCATCGAGCCAGCGGGCACGGATGATGTGCTGGCTGCGCTCGTCCAGGGTCGCCATGGCCGCACTCAGGCGACGGGTGGCATGGCTGTCCCAGTTGTCGTTCTCGATGTTCGCCGCGAGATCGGAAGATTTGTCTTCCAGATAGTGCACCGGAGCGAAGCCACCCTCGTCTTCATCGTCACCGACCAGATCGAAGGCCTGATCGTAATTGCTCATGCGCGCTTCCATCTCGGTGACGTCGGCAGCGGATACTCCGAGGTCGGCAGCCACGGCCTGCACCTCTTCGTGGTTCAGCCAGCCCAGACGCTTCTTGGACTTGCGCAGGTTGAAGAACAGCTTGCGCTGGGCCTTGGTGGTCGCCACCTTGACCATGCGCCAGTTGCGCAACACATATTCGTGGATTTCGGCCTTGATCCAGTGCACGGCGAAGGAGACCAGACGCACGCCCACGCTCGGGTCGAAGCGTTTGACGGCTTTCATCAGGCCGATGTTGCCTTCCTGCACCAGATCGGCCTGAGGCAGGCCATAGCCGGAGTAGCTCTTGGCCACGTGAACGACAAAACGCAGGTGCGACATAACGAGCTGGCGTGCAGCTTCGAGATCGCCATCCTGCTGCAGACGCATCGCCAGTTCGCGCTCTTCCTCTGCGCTCAGCACAGGGATCGAGTTGACGGCCTGGATATAGCCTTCCAGACTACCTTGCGGAATCAGAGCCATAGTGCGTTGCAATGAAGTTCCCATGTTCTACCTCTTACTTTTCAATCGAATCAGTCTAACACCCTGAGAAGACGTGTCTACTGACCAGGTATCATTCTGCGTGCTGCATCATACATCACCCCAGCATGAACCCGGTCTATCTTAGGCTGACGGCATGAATCATAAATGAACAGTCAAAAAAAAAGGGGTCACAGTAAAGGACCCCTGAAAAGTAGCATGCTAAGTCCATTGTTGCGGAGCTCGCAACCTTCACATGCTTGCCAAGTCAGACGAGCAAGGCATAGGGGCCATACCCGTATTCATTCTGCTGCAGTCAGTAGACCATTGATAAATCAAAAGGTTCAGAGGATCCACATATGATCCTCGGCGCAGACACCATTCAGATTACTCTGAGAAAGTGGCCCGTGCCAGAAACGGGCCACTCTTTTACTTGATCCAGTTCGCAAAATCCAGCGCTTTAAAATGCTGACAAATTAATCAGGACGGTTCTATGTCGCGAATGTGCCTGTGCACCGAGAACCAGGAGGCGATCAACCCCAGCAGGGCGCCCAGCAGTATGAGATTGAAGCCGTCGAACGCCCCCATCCCCACCAGACGGAAGTTGCTGTTGTAAAGCCCCGCCAGCTCCTTCACCACCCCCTCGCTCCAGATTACCATCACCTCGGTCAGCCACCAGGCCAGCATGCCGCCGATGACCCCAAACCAGATGCCCGTATAGAGGAAGGGACGGTGGATGAAGGCATCGGTCGCGCCCACCAGCTTGAGCACTTCAATCTCGGAACGCTGGTTGAGGATATTCAGGCGCAGGGTGTTGCCCACGATCAGCAACACGGCGGAGAGCAGCAACACCGCGATACCTGTAATGGTGTGGCGCAGCAGGTTCATGATCCCCTGCAACCGGGTCAACCACTGCAGATCCAGCTTGCCCTGCTCGATACCGGGCTCGTTCTCCAGCTTGGCGAGCAGCTCGGCGGCCCCTTCGGGATTCTGCCAGCGCGGATCCGGGATCACGCTCAGCACCGGCGGCAGCGGGTTGCTGTCCAGATAATCTAGGGCATCACCGAAACCGGAGATCTCCCGAAATTCCCTGAGCGCCTCGTCACGGTTCATATAAGTGACGGACTCCACTTCCGGATAGAGCAGGATCCGCTGCTTCATGTCGAGGATGCTCTGCTCCGGCAGATCCTTGCGCAGATAGAGAGAGATCTGGGAGCTGGTCTGCCAGCTCCCCTCCACCACTTCGGCATTCTTCAGCAATACGTGGAAACAGGAAGGCAGCGCCAGACTCACGCCAAGCACCGCCAGGGTCATCAGGGAGGCGAGCGGGTTGCGCCACAGCTCACCCAGGCTGGCAAAGGCCTGACGCACGTGATCCACCCCATACATCATCAAACGACGCAACGGCGGCTGTTTATGACGAACAATAGCCATCAGCGATCCTCCCCGGACGAATACATGCGACCCGCCTTGAGGGTCAGGGTGCGGTAGCGCATCCGGGCGATCAGCCCCAGATCGTGAGTGGCAATCAGCACGGAGACGCCGAAGCGGTTGAACTCCTCGAACAGGCGCATGATGTCCATGGAAAGCTGGGGATCCAGGTTGCCGGTCGGCTCGTCCGCCAGCAGCAGGGGCGGCTTGTTGACGATGGCGCGGGCGATGCCGACCCGCTGCTGCTCACCGCCGGAGAGCATGCGCGGCTGGTAGCGCTCCTTGCCGAGCAGCCCGACCTTGTCGAGCGCCGCCGCCACCCGCTTGTTGATGTCCCCATGGCTGTAGCCATCGATCACCAGGGGCAGGGCGACGTTGTCGAACACGGTACGATCCATCAACAGGCGGTGATCCTGGAAGATCATGCCGATCTGGCGGCGCACGTAGGGGATCTGACTGCGCTGGATGTGGCTGACGTCATCGCCGTGGAAGAAGACGCGGCCGTCGGTCGGTCGTTCCATCACGCTGATGAGCTTGAGGAGGGTACTCTTGCCCGCCCCCGAATGGCCGGTCAGGAAGGCCATCTCCCCCTTGCGCAGGTGAAAACTGACCTTTTGCAGCGCTTGATGACCGCCACTGTAGACCTTGCTGACCTTGTCAAAACGAATCATAACGGTTCCCTGAGATTGACAAACCCCGACCGGGATAAAGCATGGGGCGCTCACTCCCCCGTACCGGCACAACACCTGGATGACAACACCGGTCGCAACCATGCCGCATGTCATCCTTGCCCGGATGAGCCATACCTGCGCTCTCATAGTGACATACCCCGACCGGAGTCGGGGTATGGAACACGTGCTCGTCACGGCCGGGCCGACTCATGTCGGCCGGATTTATTCTTCGCGGCTGAAGAGCGCCTCGATGAAGTCGTTGGCGACGAACGGGCGCAGATCGTCGATCCCCTCGCCCACCCCGATGTAGCGGATCGGGATCTGGAACTTGTCGGCCACCGCGAAGATGACGCCCCCCTTGGCGGTACCGTCCAGCTTGGTGAGGGTGATGCCGGTCAGGCCCACCGCCTCGCTGAACAGCTTGGCCTGGCTCAATGCGTTCTGGCCGGTGCCTGCGTCCAGAGTCAGCATGATCTCGTGGGGTGCCGCATCGTCCAGCTTCTTCATCACCCGCACCACCTTCTTGAGCTCCTCCATCAGGTTGCTCTTGTTCTGCAGGCGGCCGGCGGTATCAGCGATCAGCACGTCAGCCCCGCGGGAGCGGGCTGCCTCGATGGCGTCATAGATGACGGAGGCGGAGTCGGCACCAGTGTGCTGGGCAATCACCGGAATGTTGTTGCGCTGACCCCACACCTGCAGCTGCTCGACCGCCGCAGCACGGAAGGTATCGCCAGCGGCCAGCATCACGCTCTTGCCCTCGGCCTGGAACTGTTTGGCCAGCTTGCCGATGGTGGTGGTTTTGCCGACGCCGTTCACGCCAACCATCAGGATGACGTAAGGCTTCTTGCTGGTGTCGATCACCAGGGGCTGCTCGACCTTGGCCAGCATCTCGCCCATGTCCTGTTTGAGCAGACCGTAGAGCGCCTCGGCGTCCTTGAGCTGCTTGCGATCCGCGTGCTGTACCAGCCCCTCGATGATGCGGGTGGTGGTGTCGACGCCAAGATCGGCGGTCAGCAGCTGGGTCTCCAGCTCTTCGAACAGATCGTCATCGATCTTCTTGCCGCTGAACAGGCCGAAGAAACCGGAACCGATATTCTCCCTGGTACGCACCAGGCTTCGCTTGAGGCGGGCAAAGAAGCCCTCCCGCTGCGGCTTCTCCTGAGTGTCGTCGTCCACCTTGGCGGCCAGTGGCAGAGCGGCCAGAGCGGCGGCCTCAGCCTCCATCGCGGCGACCAGACGCAAATCTTCCGCTCGCTGGGCCTCTTTGGCGACACGAGCTTCCTCGGCAGCCTGAGCTTCGGCGGCAATACGAGCCTCTTCCGCAGCGCGGGCTTCGGCAGCAATACGGGCTTCTTCTGCGGCACGGGCTTCGGCAGCAATACGAGCCTCTTCCGCTGCGCGGGCTTCGGCGGCAATGCGGGCCTCTTCTGCGGCGCGAGCCTCGGCGGCCACACGGGCCTCTTCTGCGGCGCGGGCTTCGGCGGCAATACGGGCTTCTTCTGCGGCGCGAGCCTCGGCGGCAATACGGGCCTCTTCCAAAGCGCGGGCTTCGGCAGCAATACGAGCCTCTTCCGCTGCGCGAGCCTCGGCGGCAATACGAGCTTCTTCCGCAGCGCGAGCCTCGGCGGCAATACGAGCTTCTTCCGCAGCGCGAGCCTCGGCGGCAATACGGGCTTCTTCTGCGGCGCGAGCCTCGGCGGCAATAAGGGCCTCTTCCAAAGCGCGGGCTTCGGCGGCGACAATGGCTTCTTCTGCGACCTGAGCTTCGGTGGCGATCAAGGCCTCATTGACGATAACGGGCTCAAGCTCGCCCTCCGGCTCTTCCACAACCAGGGGGCCTTCGTCAGGGCCGCTCAGCGGCGCTTCGGGTTTGGCGGCAGGGGCATCAGCCGGGGCAACATCGGCGACAGGCGCGGGAACAGCGGCGGCCTCCGACTCGACTACCGCCGGGGTAGCGTCGGGCGCCTGCGATGGAACGGCCTCAGCCTCTTCTTTCTTGCGGCCGAAACCCAGCCAGGAAAACAAACCTTTTGCCATCTAAAAATACTCACATCAAAGGCTGACTGCTAAGATAGCCGTCCCTCGGCGGGTCGGCATAAAAATGAACCGCCTTATACTATCACTTTATTTTCTGACGACGAAACGCGATGCCCAGAGTGAAATCCAGCCGTAACAGCCCGAGCAAGAGCCCAGCCCCCCAGGGGCGAGCGGGCGTGGTACGAATCATCAGCGGCCAATGGAAGGGGCGCAAACTCCCCGTCAGGGATGTGGAAGGGCTCAGACCCACCACGGATCGCGTCAAGGAGACCATCTTCAACTGGCTGGCTCCCCACGTGCGCGGTACCCGCTGCCTGGATCTGTTCGCCGGCAGCGGCGGGCTGGGGCTGGAAGCCTTGTCCCGCTATGCCGAACAGGTCACCCTGATCGAGATGGACAGAGGCGCCGCCGACCAGCTCAAGAAGAACCTGACGACCCTGGGCAGCAGCCAGGGGCAGGTGATCCAGGCGGATGCCGTGAGCTGGCTGCAAGGCCCGGCCACCCCCTTCGACCTGGTCTTTCTGGACCCACCGTTTCGTCGCGAGCTGCTGCCCCAGGTGTGCGAGCTGCTCGAGCAGCGCGGCTGGCTGGCATCCGATGCCCTCATCTATCTGGAGCGGGAAAAAGAGATGGCCGATCTGGCGCTGCCCGCCAGCTGGACACTACTCAAGGACAAGCAGGCTGGTCAGGTCTGCTATCAGCTCTATCTGCGGGACACCAAGCATGACGCAGCGGTTTAAAGGGGAGATGGGCACAGTCCCCTTCTCCGTCAATTTGGACAACGGCTCAAGGACAAGCAGGTCGATCACATCAGGCCTGCTATCAACTCTATGTACGGGAGGTAAACGATGAAGCGGGTGTTTAATCTGTTGGCGATGGGGGTGCTGCTGTTCTTCTGGTTCGGTGTGGCACTCGCCCTGCTGGGCACCCTGCCGGGCAAACTGAACGGCTTTCTGCCGGTGTGCGGCGTCATCGTGATATTGATGCACTGGGTACAGGCCAGCATGATCAAGGCGGCCTGCAAACCCTACTTCGCGGTCACTCGTCTCGAATTCACCCAGGTGCTGATCTTCGGGGTGTTCGGCATGATGGATATCCGCACCAAGCTGCAGGCCATCATAGACGCCAGGAAGAAGGGAGAGACTCCCCCCAGGGCCGACTAGGCCACCCCCGGCCCGACCAGAAGGAGTGATTCGTCACTCCTTTTGCGTTTTTCCGAGGCTGATTCCCAGCTTGATGGAGAGAGCGGCGAGCAGCAGCAGCATGGCAATGAGGGAGAAGAAGTTGCTGCCAAGCTCGGGGTACTGCACCTTGACCAGGGCAGAATGGCCGAACACGCCGATAAAGAAGCAGAGCAGAATGCAGCTGGGTGTGTTGCCCACCATGGGCTCATGGCGATAGTGCTGATAGAGCTGGCTGGCCGCCAGCAACAGGGCGATGAGGGGGTAGAAGGAGAAGGGGACGACCGACTCCGTCAAGGCCGACAGGAAGGCATCGCCACAGATACCGATCAGCAGGGCCAGCACCAGGGGCTTCTTCGGAATCGCGTTCGGTTCATGCATGAGGCTGTCCATCCTTGCGTTATGTGAGAGATTCGTGGCGCTTGCGGTTCTGCACCTCGGCGCCCATGGCGATCATCCGCAACTGGCTGATGGTGCGCTCCGACAGTGCCTTGCACTCTTCCGGAGTCATGTCGAGGGCGTCTGCACCGGCGCTGAAGACGATGGTCACCATGGCCTCGGCCTGGATATAGGCCTCTTCCCGTGGCGCCTGCGTGGTGGCTTCCAGATAATCGGTCAGCTCGGCGATGAAGTGCTGGATCTCCCGGGCCACCGCCTGACGGAATGCAGCCGAGGTGCCGGAGCGCTCGCGCAGCAGTAGCCGGAAGATGTTCGGGTTGTTTTCGACGAATTCCATGAAGGTCTGCACCGAGGTGCTGATGACGCTGCCACCACCGGCAATGCGCTGGCGCGCCTGGCGCATCAGTTGGCGCAGGGTCAGCCCTCCCTCGTCCACCAGCGTCAGCCCCAGCTCTTCCATGTCCCGAAAGTGGCGATAGAAGGAGGTCGGCGCTATGCCCGCCTCTCTGGCCACTTCCCGCAGGCTGAGATTGGAGAAACTGCGGTTGGCGCAGAGTTGACTGAACGCCGCCTCGATCAGCGTACGCCGGGTTTTTTCTTTTTGTTGCGCGCGAATACCCACGAAAACAGTCACCTTGAGATTAGCGAGGCCAGATGATAACCCGAAGGCGGGGCCGGGATCAGGTTTGTCTCCGACTTTTTTACCATTGACCCGCATTCCGGCTCAATGGAGAATAGTGAACAGCTGTTCGCTGAAAGGAGCCGAGTGAAATGGACCGCCCCCCGATCATCATGACCAACACCCTGCTGTTCGCCCTCTCCGGGCTGACGGCACTGATAGCGGTCCCCTGGTATGGACTGAGCCAGGGCTACGACCTCTGGCAGTGGCTCTGCTTCCTGCTGCTGTTCTGCTATTGCGGCATCTCCATCACCGCCGGCTACCACAGGCTCTGGTCCCACAAGGCCTACAAGGCGCACCCGGCCCTGCAATGGATCTTCGCCATCGGAGGCGCGCTCGCCCTGCAGAACTCGGCGCTGCACTGGTCCTCGGATCATCGCCGCCACCACCGCCACGTGGATGACAACCAGAAGGATCCCTACAGTGCGGGTCGCGGCTTCTGGTACTCCCACATCGGCTGGATGCTGCGGGAATACCAGCGCGATACCTACCACGACTACAGCAATGTGCGCGACCTGCAAAACAACCCCGTGGTCGCCTTCCAGCACAGGCACTATCTGGCCCTGGCTCTGGTCACCAACATCGGCATTCCGCTGCTGCTCGGCCTCCTGCACGGGGATCTGCTCGGCATGATGTTGCTGGCCGGGGTGCTGCGCATGGTGATGACCCATCACACCACCTTCTTCATCAACTCCCTGGCCCACATCTGGGGCAGCCAGCCGTTCACGGATCGCAACAGCGCCCGGGACAACGGCATCCTGGCCTTCTTCACCTTTGGCGAGGGCTATCACAACTTCCATCACCTGTTCGAGAACGACTACCGCAACGGTATTCAGTGGTGGCAGTTCGATCCCACCAAGTGGCTGATCCGCACCGCCGCCTGGTGCGGGCTCGCCAAAGACCTGAGATCCTGCCCGGAGGAACGCATCGAACAGGCAAGGCTGGAGATGCAACTCAAGCGCGCCCAGGCCAGAGTGCACAAACAGGACGACAGGGAACGCTGGCAGGCACTGCTGCAGGAGGAGTACGACAAGCTGAGCCTGCAGATCCAGCACTACTATGCCAGCCGCAAGTCACTGCTGGAGCAGCGCAAGCGCACAGCCCTCGCACGCTACGACAGGCTCAGGCTGCAACTGGAGTACCGCACGTTGCGAGACGGTTTCCTCGTTGCCAAGCGCAACTGGAGTCGTCTGCTGGCGGGCCTCGCCTGATCGCCGAGACATCACGCAAAAGACCGCCAGCAGGCGGTCTTTTTGATTGGGCAAACGGACGGCGGGCATAAAAAAATGGGGCAACATTCGCATGTCACCCCCTCGCAAATAGCATGTTCCATATTGGGCTCCCGCAACCACGGGGGTCTGTCTGGCATCACGGGTTTCCGCTCCCGATCCGCCTCGCCTGCCGGAGCAATCCGGTTGGCCCATTTCCCCTGTTGCCGTCACCCACACGGCAGACCAGCCGCCGTGTTTGTCCTTGCACTCGAGATACTACGCAGTTAAATAAAATAAAAAACCGTTCTACACGCACCTCTATGCAGTCGAGGCCCCTGGATTGTTACTCCGCTCTTAATATAAATCGATTAAAAACAATACTATACAATCCAGTCCCGTCTTTGGATGGCAAACGTTATCCTCGAAGGCGCACAAGGCTTTGCGAGATCTCGCACAAGGCGGATCCCACTCACAACCAACGGTGCAAAGGTAACCAATCGCTCAATTGCGCCAGCAGGCGCCGCCATGCAGAGGGGGACGCCGCCACCGGGTGCACGGCCTGCTGCAACCAGCCATCAATGAGTTGCTGCAACTCGTCGCACAACCTCGGGCTATGGAGGTGCAGCATCAACTCGGTGTTGAGCATCAGGGAGCGGGGATCCAAGTTGAAACTGCCGAGCAGCGCCTCCTCCTTCCCCATCAGGATCAGCTTGGCATGCAGACTGAACGCCTCCGTCGTCAGCTCGAACAGGGTGACCCCCTGACGCTCGAGCCAGGGGCGGTGACGTCGATAGGCGCCATAGACCAGGGGCACGTCCGTGCTGGCCAGGGAGTTGGTCAGGATCTCGATGTCGACCCCCTGCCGTCGCTGCCCCTTGAGCCGGCGACGCAGCCCCCGTGTCAGGATCAGGTAAGGGCTCACCAACCTCAGGGCCCCCTGATTGCTCGCCAGCATGCGTCCCAGCAGGGGCGCCGTGGTCGGCCGGGCGACCAGCCCCTTGCCGGGGCGATCGAACCAGCACTGCCCTCGCCCGGGATGCCAGCAAAGGGGAACGGGGCACTCATCAAACAGAGTGGCCGGCAGATCATAGGCGGCCGCCATGGCGGGGTCGGTCAGGGTCAGCAGGAAATCGTTCAGGGCCCGGGTTTCGGCTGGCAGCAAGGGGCGTCTCAACAGGCGACGGACCGGGTGGCTCCAGCGACTGTGCCAGAACAGCGCGAACCCCTGCTCGGCCTGCTGACAGAGGGGGCCGCGGCAGACCAGATCCAGGTCGATGAAGTGAGGCGGCATCCCCAGCCCGAAGTAACGATCACCAATATTGCGCCCGCCGATCACCGCCTGGCTGCCATCCACCAGCAGCAGCTTGTTGTGCATCCGGTGATTGATGCGGCGAAAGCTCAGCACCCCTTCCAGCAGCAAGGTAAGGGGACGCCAGCCCCGCAGCCAGAAGGGGTTGAACAGGCGCACCTCGATGCCCGGTTCCGCCGCCACCGCCTCCAGAAAGCGGTTCTCCCCGCCGTAGAGATCATCGATGAGCAGTTGCACTACCACTCCGCGCCGGGCCGCCCGCACCAGCTCCGCCAGCAGCAGCTTGCCGCTGCCGTCCTCTTCCCAGCTGTAATACTGGGCGAGGATCCGGTGGCGAGCCTGGCGGATCAACTGGCATCGGGCCTTCAGGGCGGCGCCGGGATCGGCGAGCAAGGCAAAGTCGGCGGGGATCAAGGGTCATCTCCCTGTCATCTGGTGGTGGCATAACCCAGACAACCGCCCCGATAGCCCAGTGTCAAGGAGCCGATGATGGAACTGCGCGACCACCCCTCCCTCAGTCAGAGACCTCATGCCAGCCAACCGGATCCCACCCCGGCCAGGCTGTTGATGCCCTGGTACCAGCAGCACCGGGATCTGGGCTGGGAACCCCTTGCGCAGCATCACGAGGATCCCCTCCCCGGCCAGCATTGACAGGCTCAGGGCTGCACCGCCTCGATGGCCTCTGACTTGCCCTCCAGCTGGGGCAGGCTGAAACGGTAGGCCACGTAGTATTTGTAGATGGTGCCAACGTAGTTGATGGGCCCCTGGCCCACGTCGTTGGCCACCAGCTGCTCCACATTGCCGAACCAGACGTTCGGATCCAGCCCCTTGTCGGCCGCCTTGGCCTGCAATGCCTGGACCCGGTTCGGACCCGCATTGTAGGCGGCCAGGGCGAACAGATGGCGATTGAGCCTGTCCATCCCGGGATCATTGAAGTAGGTGTCCAGGATGAGCCGCATGTAGCGACAGGCCGCCTCCACATTGCCCTCCAGACTGGTGAGTCTGGCGCCTCGGATCCCCACCTCCTTGCCGGTGCTCGGCAGCAATTGCATGATGCCGACGGCCCCCCGGTGAGAGCCGACATTGGGATTGAGCCCCGACTCCTTGTAAGCCAGCGCGGCCAGCATCAGCCAGTCCAGCTGATACTTGTCCGCCTGGGCCTCCAGTACCTTGCGAATGGTCGACAGTCGCCCCAGCGGGTCCGGCGCCAGTATGTTGCTCATGCGGTCGCTCTGCGCCAGCAGGCGGCGCAATGTCATGTCACTGTAGAGGGTCCGCTTGCTCGACTCCGAGATGTAGGCGTTCACCGCCTTGAGCAGCTCCGGGCTGTTGTTGCGCAGGGCCCAGGCGCTGCGCCCCTTGTCCCGCAGCGGAATCAGCCTGTGGGCCTTGAGGCCGCCAATCATGTCGAGCCAGATCCGCCCCTTGAAGCTGTCGGTGACCGTCAGCGGAATGATCCCGGCTGACACCATCTCCAGCAGGTCCCCGTCCTGCAGGTATTCGGGAACCGTCTCGATGTAGACCGGGGGCAACCCCAGCTCCCGAAACAGCCAGTTGAGCTGGTGCAGGCTCTCGAAATAACTGGAGCTGGCTCGCACCCAGATCCGCCGGCCGGACAGCTGGGTGATGCGATTGAAGGCAGGGAGCTCCCGCTGGCTCACCACCCACTCCTCGATGGGGGCGATCAGCGGCTGGGAGAAGGTCACCTGCTCGCGCCGGGTGGGGGTGACCGTCAGGTTGGCAGCCACCAGATCCCCGCGCCCCTCGGCCAGATAGTCCAGCAGCTTGTCCTGGCGCACCGGGATATAAATGATCTTGAGCTTGAGCTTCTCCTTGGCCAGGTAGGTCTGGTTCAACCAGCGCTCGAATCCCTGAAGCTGATTGACCAGGATGCCGTACTGGGCTCCCTTGTCGAAAAAGAAAAACCCCCGCTCATAGACCACCAGGGCCCTGAGCTCTGTTTTTTGCAGGATGTGTTCGAGATCACCGGCCTGGGGCAGCAACTGCGGCTTGAGATCCGCCGCCAGCAGAGGGAGAGAGCAGAGAGCCAGCAGGGCCCAGATCCATCGCCGCATCATGATTTAACCACCTCGCTGTGGGCCGGTGCGCACCGTCGGGTCTGTCGCAGAAGGCGCCTGCGCCAAGTCATGGGGCGTCGCGGGATCTTCTGCCGATCGGCGCATGCCGGACGGAAAACGGATCGTCCGTGGGATAACTCACTATACAACGCAAAGGGAGGGAAAAAGCGAGGGGCAGAGCAAGACGGCAGGCAAGCCTGCCGTGTCATCACGATCTCAGAGGGAGCGGGCGCGCATCTCGAAGATCAGCTTCTCGGCGGTGCAGGTGAATTGCAGGCGGGCCTTCAGGATCACGCCATCCGGGCCCCGGCTCAGCTCGCTGCTGCTTTTTGCTTCGGCAGTGACCTGCTTGGCCAGCGCCTCGTAAGCTGCAAATTTCTCGCGGGCGTCGGCTTCTGCAGCGGCCTCGATCACCAGCTCCATGACGTCGTCACCTTCGCCGATGATGGTGCCAATTTCGGCAAAACAGCCGCAACTGTCACAGGTCTCGTTCAGTTCCACTTTCTCGTCTACAGACATACGTTTACTCCTACTTATTCCGGATATTGTCATCGTCGCGCAAGGCGTTGCGAAAATCCCTGATGGCAGTGCCCAGATCCTCACCGGCGCCAGCCAGGCGTTTGCTGCCAAACACCACGACGACGACCACGAGCAGGATCAGCAGATGCCAGATATGAATGCCACCCAGTCCCATAGGGAGACTCCTGACTGTTAGATACCTGGAGGTTGTATCAAAAGAAAGCGTATCGATTGTTGGGCAAAATCAAGGCAGGTGCAAGTTGGCGAAAAAATCGCGCAAAAACGGCGACGAGGCGCAAAAAAATACGGCGACCATGGGCCGCCGTATGAGTCGGTGCTACTTGTCCCCTCAACCGCTACATCCTGTACCAGCCGCCACCAGGGCGAGAGACCCGTCGAGCATAGGATCGCCAAGATATGAAAACAAATGGTATATATTCATCTAGGAATTGAAGAGGATTCATATCATGTTGCTGGAACAGCTTGCACGCATAGACCTTAATTTGTTGATAATCCTGCAAGTCTTGCTGGAAGAGCGCAACGGCAGCCGGGCTGCACGCCGTTTGCACCTGAGCCAGTCCGCCGTCAGCAAGGCCCTCGGACGGTTGCGGGAGACCTTTGACGATCCCCTGTTCGTGCGCTCGGCCTACGGGATGGATCCCACTCCGCGCGCCCTGGATCTCCAGCAGCAACTGCAGCCCATACTGCTCTCCCTGGACAACCTGATCCAGCCGCCGGACTTCGATCCCGCCAGCACGGAGCGGGAGTTCGTCATTGCCAGCATGGACAGCGCCTTCACCCTGTTTGCCCCCCTCTACCTGAGCGAGCTGAAGCGTCAGGCTCCTGGCATCCGCCTGCGCTACGAGGAGTGGACCGAGCACAGCCTGACCGAGATGAGCCAGGGCCAGGTGGATATCGCCTTCACGGTGCGGGAGAACTGCATCAATTCGGATTTTCGCCTCGACACCCTGCCCAACGCCATCTGCCAGCGGTTGCTCACCATCGACGATCTCACCTGCCTGGTGCAGCGGGATCACCCCGCCTTGCAGGAGCCCGAGTGGGATCTCGCCCGTTACCTCGCCTACCCCCACGTGCAGACCTACTGCGAGGGGCGGGATCGCTGGATGCTGGATCACAAGCTGGCGGAGCAGGATCTCTATCGCCGGATCGAGGCGACCGTCCCCTCCTTCGAGGCGGCCCTGCGCATGGGCATGCACTCGGACATGATAGTGACCCTCTCCCGCCTCTACGCCCGCCACGCCACCGAGGTCTATCCCCTGGTGCCGCTGCCGCTGCCCATCGCCCTGGACAGCATCTCCCACCTGCTCATCTGGCATCAGCGCCACGAGGAGGATCCGGGCCACCGCTGGCTGCGGGAGACCCTGCTCGCCCTCATCATGGGCAAGCTGGAAACCTCGGCGGATGGTCCGGCCGCTGCCGCCTGACGCGCAAAAAAAACGGGGCTCAAGAAGCCCCGTTTCACGTTGACATCAGCATTCGCCCCGTCAGTTCTGACCCGTCACCGCCAGATAATGGTGCACCCCGTCCAGCAGCATCTGCACCGAGATCATCACCAGCAGCATGCCCATCAGCCGCTCCACCGCGGTGAGTCCTCGCTCACCCAGCAGCTTGTTGAACAGCTCGTAGAACATCAGGATCACGGCGCTGGCCCCCCAGGCCATCAGCAGGGCCAATGACCAGTCCACCATCCGGGTCGGCTCCTGGTTGGCCAGAAGCAGCAGGGAAGCCAGGATGGAGGGGCCCGCAATCATGGGGATGGCCATGGGCACCAGGAAGGGCTCCTCCCCCGCCGCCAGCCCGGTCACGCCACCGGGGCTCGGGAAGATCATCTTGATGGCGATGAGGAAGAGGATGATGCCCCCCGCGATGCTGACCGCCTCCTGACGCAGGTTGAGGAAGCTCAGGATCTGCTGACCGGCGAACAGGAAGCCCATCATGATCACCAGTGAAAACAACAGCTCCCGCAGCATTACCTTGCGTCGACGCTTGGGGTCGACATGGCGCAGGATGGAGAGGAAGACCGGCAGGTTGCCCAGCGGATCCATGATCAGAAACAGCATGACGGCAGCGGAGAATGTGTCCATAGAGCGCCCGGGCAGAACCTTTCAACAAGAGGGGAAGGAGGGCGAAATATAACAAAGGTGGCGGGATTCGGCGAGCGCCCAACCGCGCTCGCCGCTGGCGATCATCCGTGGTTGCAGATCTTGTCAGCGCGGGTCTGGAACCCTGACTCCGAGTCGATGAACTTGCCGCGCCTGGCCAGGAAGTCGATCAGGGCGTCAGCGTCCATCTCGCTGGCGCTGCAGGTGTGGAACCGGGCCTCGGCACCGAAGCGCGAGGCGATCGCCGCCCTGAGGCTGGCCCGGGTAAACGGACTCTCCTGCTCCAGCATCATCTCCATCACTTCGTGACCGTGTATCGATTGGGACATCTCGAACCTCTTTAATCATCATGTCAGATGACAATTAAAGCCCGAAGCCCGGAGAGGGTTCTTGATATAGGCCAACAAAACGCCTTTTTTAACGCCAGCGGGCTGGTCGTGAGCGCCGCTTTGTCGATAATGTGGCAACCTGACGGGGGGATGGCTACACTGTCGCCCCTTTTTGCCACCGCAGACAGAAAATAAGGACATTGGCGTCATGCTGTTCCATGGATTGGTCTTCAAACCCTGGCGGATCTGGACCCGTCGCCCGCTCTGGTTGAAGACTCTGCTCGGCATGCTGACCGGGATAGGTCTGGGACTCTGCTTCAGCGAGCAGGCCCTGCTGCTCAAGCCCATCGGCGTCCTGTTCGTCAACACCATCCAGATGCTGATGGTGCCCCTCATCTTCTGTTCCGTCCTGGCAGGCCTCACCGCCCTGCTCAAGGGCAAGCGGCTCGACCGCATCGCCGGCAAGGCCATCGGCTTCTATCTCTGCTCCACCGCCGTCGCCATCTGCATCGGCCTGATGATGGGCTGGCTGCTGGAGCCGGGCATGGGCGCCAATATGGGTCCTTATGAACGGGGCGCCATGGCGCAGCAACCTACCCTGGCCAGCGTGCTGAGCCACCTGGTGCCGCGCAACCCGGTGCAGGCCATGGGCGATGGCAAGATATTGCAGGTGATCGTGTTCGCCGTGGCCCTCGCTCTCGCCCTCAACGCCACCGGGCGACGCGGCCGCCCCGCCATCCTGTTCTTTACCTCTCTGGCGGAGGGAATGTTCAAGCTGACCCAGATGGTGATGGCCCTGGCCCCCTATGGCGTCTGCGCCCTGATGGCCTGGATGACCGGCAAGTACGGCGTCAGCCTGCTGTTGCCGCTGCTCAAGGTGATCGGCGCCGTCTACCTCGGCTGCCTGCTCCACGTGCTCGGCGTCTACAGCAGCCTGCTGCTCCTGATGGCGCGCCTCAACCCGTTGCACTACTTCAAGAGCATCGTCGATGCCCAGGCGGTGGCCTTCACCAGCAGTTCAAGCAACAGCACCCTGCCCATCAGCCTGGCCTGCGCCGAACGCAGGCTCGGGGTCTCCCCCGCCATCACCGCCAAGGTGCTGCCCATCGGCGCCACCATCAACATGGATGGCACCGCCCTCTATCAGGGAGTCACCGCCCTGTTCGTGGCCCAGGCCTTCGGGGTGGATCTGCATCTGGTGGACTACCTGACCATCATCAGCATCGTCACGCTGGCCAGCATCGGCACGGCGGGCACACCCGGTACCGGGCTGATGCTGCTGACCCTGACCCTCACTGCCGTGGGACTGCCGCTGGAAGGGGTGGCGCTCATCGCCGGCATAGACCGGATCCTCGACATGGCGCGCACCACGGTCAACGTCTCCGGCGACATCCTGGTCTCCGTGCTCATCGCCCGCAGCGAGAAGGAGCTGGATCTCGCCACCTACCACGATGCCCATGCGGGGGATGACATCGACTTCACCCTGCGCTGAGGGCGCGAGGGGCGTTCAATGATCCTGGGGATCGTGATGGCAGCGCCAGCAGATATCGAAGTTGGCGCCGTTCTCCTCCCCGCACTGGCCGCACAGCCAGCCGTTGCCCTGGCGCTGCTGGTAGCGCTCGATGATCCGGCCCGCCCGCTGACGATCCCGCTCGTTCACCATCAGGGTCACTTGCAGCAGATCCACCGGCAGCTCCCCGAGCGCGCCGGAGAGCCCTTCGCCGCTGAGGCGCACCCTGACTCCCTCTACCTCCAAGGCCCCTTTCAGGGCATGCGCCTCCAGGGAGTGAGAGGCGCGATACAAGTTAATCCACTGATCCATACGTTGTCCTCGAAACCCTTGCCAGTGCCGTCATCACCAGCACTACCATCATTCCAGGGCGAGCATCTTCCGGGAGCGAGATGCCCAATACAGATTCATCCACCGCTCCATACGTTGTCCTCGAAACCCTTGCCAGTGCCGTCATCACCAGCACTACCATCATTCCAGGGCGAGCATCTTCCGGGAGTGAGATGCCCGATACAGATTCATCCACCGCTCCATACGTTGTCCTCGAAACCCTTGCCAGTTCAATCATCGCCGCATCGGGCTCTTCACAGCAGCTTGTCGATGCCGTAAGCCGGGCCGTTGGCCACCAGAAAATCGATGAATGCCCTCAGCTTGCGCGGCATCAGGCGCCGCTCGGGAAACAGCAGGTAGATGGGTACCCTGGGTTGCTGCCACTCCGGCAGCAAGGAGACCAGCGTCCCGTTCGCCAGCTCATCATGGCACAGCATGGCGGGCAGGGAAGCCAGCCCCAGCCCCGCCTTCGCCGCCTCCCTGGCACAGGTGATGTTGTTGACCTGGAAGCGGGACGGGGGATCCACCAGCACTTCACGATCATCCAGCTCGAAACACCAGTGCGAGGCGAGGAACCCCGTGCTGACCGCGATCCGCTCGTGATGCACCAGATCGGCGGGCCTCTGGATCACCGGGTGGCGCGCCAGATAGTCCGGGCTGGCGCACAGCAGCCGCTCGGTGCTCCAGAGACGCCGCGCCGCCAGGTTGGAGTCGCTCATGTCGCCGACCCGCACGATGGCATCCAGCCCCTCGCTGATGGGATCCACGATGCGGTTGGTCAGCTCCAGCTCCACCTTCATGCCCGGATAGGCTTGCAGGAAGTTCGCCACCAGCCTGCCCACCACCAGCTGTCCCGTCTCGATGGGCACCGCCAGCTTGAGGGTCCCTGTCACCTCCTGCTGGCTGGCACTGAGCATCAGCTCGGCCTGGGCCAGCTCCTCCACCGCCTTGCTGCAGCGTAGATAATATTGTTCACCGGCTTCCGTCAGGGTGAGCTGCCGGGTGGAGCGATAGAGCAGCCGCGCGCCGAGACGCTGCTCCAGCTCGGCAATGCGGCGGCTCACCGTCGCCTTGGTCATGCCCAGCTCCTGGGCAGCGGCGGTAAAGGAGCCCTTGTCGACGATACGAACGAGGATTAAGGCAGCATTCAGGTCCATTGTTTCACCAGTGAAACTGTATATCTCATGAATGGATACTAATCGAAACAGTTGCACGATGTTAGCCTGCCCGCCACAGTTCAGGAAAACCAATATCATGAGTCAACACAAGAAGATCCCCCTGCTGGCCGCCCTGGTGCTGGCCCTGCTCGGCCTGCTGTTTGCCGGTTACTGGTATCTGCATGGCCGCTACTTCGAGAGCACCGACAACGCCTACCTGCAAAGCGAGGTGACCGGCATCGGTTCCAAGCTCTCCGGCTACATCAGCGAAGTGCTGGTGACCGACAACCAGGCGGTGAAGGCCGGCCAGCTCATCGCCCGGCTCGACGACCGCGAATACAGGACCAAGGTGGCGGAGGCCGAGGCCGATCTGCACCTCAACCAGGCGACGGCGGATAACCTTGCCGCCACCCGTATCCAGCAGTTGAGCCTCATCCGCCAGGCCGAGGCAAAAGTCAGCTCGGCCAATGCCGAGCAGGTCCGGGCCCAGCAGCAGGTGCGCCGGGTCAGCCAGCTCAATGAGCGTCACTACAGCTCCCAGGACAGCCTGGACGAGGTGCGCGCCGGCTTGCAGGTCAACCAGGCCCAGGCACTGGAGGCCAAGGCAGCCTTGCAGGCCGCCCGCGAGCGGCTGTTGGTGCTGGATGCCGAAGCCAAGCAGAACCAGGCCAGGCTGGCATTGAGCGAGGCCCAGCTTGAACAAGCCAGGCTGGAACTCGGCTACACCGAGCTGCGAGCCCCGGCTGACGGCATCATCGGCAAGCGCAGCCTGCGGGAAGGGCTCTACGTCCAGTCCGGTATGCAGGTGGCCAGCCTGGTGCCCCTGAGCCAGGTGTGGGTCGAGGCCAACTTCAAGGAGACCCAGCTGCAGCACATGCAGCCGGGCCAGAAGGTGGAGGTGATCCTGGATGCCTATCCGGATCAACCGGTCGAGGGGATCATCGACAGCCTCTCTCCGGCCACCGGCGCCAAGTTCGCCCTGCTGCCGCCGGAGAACGCCACCGGCAACTTCACCAAAATCGTGCAGCGGGTGCCGGTCAAGATCCGCATCCCGGATCCGGGCGCCCTGGCGGGCAAGCTGCTGCCCGGCCTCTCCACCGAGGTGATCGTCGACACCCGCACCCCTGATCCCGTGGTGGCCGCCCACTGATGGACGCCATACCACGCCGCAACTGGATCGCGGTCATGGGGGGCCTCATCGGCGCCTTCATGGCCATCCTCGACATCCAGATCACCAACGCCTCCCTGAAAGACATTCAGGGGGCACTCTCGGCCACCCTGAGCGAGAGCTCCTGGATCTCCACCTCCTATCTGGTGGCGGAGATGATCGCCATTCCGCTGAGCGGCTGGCTGAGCCGAGGACTGAGCGTGCGGCGCTACCTGCTGTGGACCACGGGCGCCTTCATCGTCGCCTCCGTGCTCTGCTCGTTCAGCTGGAACCTCACCAGCATGATCGTCTTTCGGGCGCTGCAGGGCTTCACCGGCGGGGCCCTGATCCCCATGGCCTTCTCCCTCATTGTCAGCCTGCTGCCGCTGCACAAGCGAGCCACCGGCATGGCGCTGTTCGGCCTGTGCGCCACCTTCGCCCCCGCCATCGGCCCGACCCTGGGGGGCTGGCTGACGGAGCAGATGTCCTGGCACTACATCTTCTATCTGAACGTGCCGCCCGGCCTGCTGGTGATGGCCATGCTGGCCCACGGACTGGACAGGAAGCCGGTGGACTGGGAAGTGATCAAGCGGGTGGATCTCATCGGTATCCTCACCATGGCGGTGGGGCTCGGCCTCCTGGAGGTGGTGCTGGAAGAGGGCAACCGGGAGGACTGGTTCGGCTCGAGCTTCATCGTACGGCTCACCGTCATCTCGGTGGTGGCCCTGGTGTTCTTCGTCATCAGCCAGTTGCTGCGCCGCCACCCCCTGGTCAACCTGCGGCTGCTGCACAACCCGCGCTTCGCCCTGGCCTGCTTCGCCTATCTAGTGCTCGGTATGGGGTTGATGGGATCCATCTATGTGCTGCCCCTCTACATGACCCAGATCCACAATTACAACGCCCTGGAAATCGGTGAAGTGCTGATGTGGATGGGGTTGCCCCAGTTGCTGGTGCTCCCCCTGGTCCCCAAGCTGACCCACAAGATAGATCCGCGCTATCTGGTGAGCTTCGGCTTTCTGATCTTCGCCATCAGCTGCGTCATGAACGTGAACATGAATGCCGACTACGCCGGGCCCCAGCTGATCCAGTCCCTCATCGTGCGGGCCCTGGGACAGCCCTTCATCATGGTGCCCCTCTCCCTGGTGGCGACCGCCAGCCTGACGCCGGACGAGATCCCCTCCTCCTCGACCCTGCTCAACGTGCTGCGCAACCTGGGGGGCGCCTTCGGCATCGCCATCATCGCCACCCTGATCGACAACGACACCCGGACTCATGTCAGCCAGATCGGCAGCACCCTGGCCGCCACCAGCATCGAGGGGCAGGCCTATCTGATGCAGCTGGCCCAGACCATGATGGCCCAGGGAGCCGGGCCGGAGCAGGCCCAGTTGCAGGCCCGGGCCATGCTGTCGAACACCATCAGCCGCGAGGCGGCCATCATGGCCTACAACCAGGTGTTCTACGTGATGGGTATCTTCCTGCTCGTCGCCAGCGCCCTGATGCTGCTGCTCAAGCAGCCGGCCCCGAGGGCCCCTGACGCAGAACCAGTCGAGGCGTGAAAGGTGGGGATCACATAGCAAAACGGGCCAGAAGGCCCGTTTTTCATGGATGCCCGCTGGTCAGCCCGCCAGGGAGGCGGCGATCAGGAACTGGGCCGCGAAGTAGCTGCTCATGATCCAGGCCGTGGCATGGGGGAAGGGGCGGCGGAAGCGGTCCAGTGCCAGCATGCTGTCGGAGAAGAGGAACATCAGCGCCCCCACCAGGGCGGCGGCGCTGCCGGCAGTGAGAGAGGCATGCCAGGCACCGGCAGCTACCCAGGCCATGGCGATGATCACCAACATGTAGCAGAAGACGGGGATCCTCATCTCGCCGAGCTGGCCCCACAGGAGCCCGAACACCATGCCGGCCACCAACAGAAGCAGCAGACCGTCCACCAGCTTGAGCACCAGAGGCCCCTGGGCGAACCCGACGATGTAGCAGAGGTGCGCGACAAGAAATGCCGCCAGCCCCTGGATGAAGCGATCCCGTGGCAGCATCAGCAGCACGTCACCCGCCAGCGACAGGCAGAGACCGAGCAGGATCCAGGCGTGGGAGCCGTTGTGATCGTCGCCCTGGTAGCCAAACGCCAGGGCGATGATGAACAGCATGGTCAGGGGTTTGCTGATGTAGAACTGACGGGAGTCTGAGCCGTAAGCCGCGCGGATGTGCCACCAGCCCGATGCGATGATCAAGAAACTCAATAACATGCCCTGCTCCTCACCGGCTGCTCACCCTGGGGCGGCAACCTCTTTAGTGCCCGCAAGAGTAGCAAATTCCCCCGGCCAGTGGCAGAGGCTGAAGCAGATGGCACCCTACACCTAAAGTCTAATTGCCCCCATCCCCGCCCTCGGGCATAAGAGACAGTTCTGGAGGATCACCATGGAAGACGCTATGACCAACTACCTGCCCGCTATCGATATCATGATGTGCCATCTTGGCATCAGCTTTGAACAGGCCTGCGAGCAGCTTGGCCTCAGCCCGCAGGAGCAGCAGACCCTCGACCAACTGCAAAAACAGAAGCAGACCCAGTCCAACTGATGCCCTGGACTGATGGCCCGAAGCGGCCGGCATCACAGTCCAGCATAAAAAACGGCGCCCGAAGGCGCCGTTTTTTATTGGGTGATGATCAGGGTCGAGCGACCCGGCGGCGTTGCAGCCAGACCACGGCCCCGAACAGCAGGAAGCCCGGCAGCCACATCAGCTCCTTGGGCCAGCGCTCGGTGGGCGCCTTGACGCTCAGGATCTGCTGATCCATCTCCAGCCCCAGATCGGCCGCCTGGCTACCGAAGGTGACGGTGTCGATCAGGATCTTGCCGTCCTGCTCATAGGTCTGGATCCCCAGCTTGGTCAGACGATCCTCACCGCTCGCACCATCCGGCACCGGCAGCAACACAGTGAAGCGGCGCAACTTGCCCACCGCATCTTCCCCTTCCATCCGCAGGCGCAGGGTGCTCTCGGCCTCCACCTGCCCCATGGTCTGGACCAGCTCGGCCGGGGCGGTGTCGCGATACGGGTCGTGCAGCAGATCCATCCAGAAGCCAGGACGGAACAGGGTGAAAGCCACCAGCAGCAGCAGCACGCTCTCGTACCAGCGGCTCTTCACCAGGAAGAAGCCCTGGGTGGCGGCAGCGAAGATCAGCATGGCGATGGTGGCCACGATGAAGATCAGTACGCCGTGGGCGAAGTCCACGTTGATGAGCAGCAGATCGGTGTTGAAGATGAACAGGAACGGCAGCGCCGCGGTACGCAGGCTGTAGTAGAACGCCGTGATCCCGGTCTTGATGGGATCCCCCTTGGAGACGGCGGCCGCGGCGAACGAGGCCAGCCCCACCGGCGGGGTCACGTCCGCCATGATGCCGAAGTAGAAGACGAACAGGTGCACCGCGATGAGCGGCACGATGAGGCCGTTCTGCTGACCCAGGGTGACGATCACCGGCGCCAGCAGGCTCGATACCACGATGTAGTTGGCAGTGGTCGGCAGCCCCATGCCGAGGATGAGGCTCAGCAGGGCGGTGAGGATCAGCATGAGCAGCAGGTTGCCCATGGAGAGGAACTCCACCAGATCCGCCAGCACCAGGCCGACGCCGGTCTGGGAGACGGCCCCGACGATGATGCCGGCAGTGGCGGTGGCAATGCCGATGCCGATCATGTTGCGGGCACCGGCAATCAGCCCCTCGCGCAGGTCCACTACGCCATCGGTGAAGGAGCCGTAGTCATGCTTGCCGTCGGTGCGCAGCCAGTTCAGCAGCGGTCGCTGAGTCAGCAGAATGATGATGAGCATCACCGACCCCCAGAAGGCCGACAGCCCGGGGGAGAGGCGCTCCACCATCAGACACCACACCAGCACCACCACGGGCAGCAGGAAGTGCAGGCCGGAGAGCAGCACGGCGCGGGTCTCGGGCAGCTCGTCCAGTGGCTTGTCCGGGTCTTCCGCCGGCAGCGGCGCGTTGCTGGCGGCGATCTTCAGCAGTCCCAGGTAGGCGACGGCCAGCAGCACGCTGATCCCCGGCAGGGCATAGTCACCCAGCACCGGCTTGAGCCAGCCCAGACCGTAGTAGACCGCCATGGAGAGTCCGCTGATGAGGGCGGCACCGAAGGCGAAGCCGGTCAGGCGACGCAGCCAGGGGCGCGGCTGACGGTTGCCGATGGGCTGCATCCCGAGCTTGAGCGCCTCGAGGTGCACGATGTAGAGCAGGGCGATGTAGGAGATGGCCGCCGGCAGGAAGGCGTGCTTGATGATCTCCACATAGGGGATGCCCACGTACTCCACCATCAGGAAGGCCGCAGCCCCCATGACCGGCGGCATGATCTGGCCGTTGACCGAAGAGGCCACTTCCACCGCGCCGGCCTTCTCCTTGGAGAAACCGACCCGTTTCATCATGGGGATGGTGAAGGTGCCCGTGGTCACCACGTTGGCGATGGAGGAGCCGGAGATGACGCCGGTCAGGGCCGAGGCGACCACGGCCGCCTTGGCCGGGCCGCCGCGCAGGTGACCCAGCAGGCTGAAGGCGAGCTGGATGAAGTAATGGCCCGCACCGGCGCGCTCTAGCAGGGCGCCAAACAGCACGAACAGGAAGACGAAGCTGGTGGAGACCCCAAGGGCGATGCCGAACACCCCTTCGGTGGTGATCCACTGGTGGTTGGCCAGCGCATGCAGGCTCACCCCGCGGTGGGCCAGCAGGGAAGGCATCCAGGGACCGGCCAGGCTGTAGGCCAGGAAGACGATGGCGATGACCGCCAGGGCCGGGCCCAGGGCACGGCGGGCCGCTTCCAGCAGGAGCGGGATGCCGACGCAGGCCACCGCGAAGTCCATGGTGGTCAGGTTGCCAGGACGCTGGGCAAGCTCTTGGTACATGACGAACAGATAGCTGGCGACGGCGGCACCGACGAGGCCGAGGGCGATGTCGGCAAGGGGAACCCTGTCTCGCGGTGAGCTGCGCATGGCGGGGAACACCAGGTAGGCGAGCAGGATGGCGAAGGCCAGATGAATCGAGCGTGTTTCAGTGTCGTTGAGGACGCCGATGCCGAGGGAGAAGGGCAGCGGCGAGGCAATCCAGAGCTGGAACAGGGACCAGATCAGCGCAAGACCCGCGATGATCCAGCTCATGGGGCCGACGGGCAGCCTGGCGCCGACGTCCTGGGCGATCAGCTCCTCGGCCGAGAGCGCCTCTTGTTGTTGTGTTTGCTGCATAGTGTGACTCTGTAGGTACTGCAATAAATGAGACTCGCTCCCCCGAAGGAGGAGCGAGTCCGGGGCACATCCGAAGACGCAGCCGGATTACATCCAGCCACGTTCCTTGTAGTAACGCACAGCGCCTTCATGCAGCGGAGCGGAGAGACCCACCTTGATCATGTCGGCTTCCTTCAGATCCGCGAAGGCCGGGTGCAGGCGCTTGAAACGGTCCAGGTTGTCGAACACGGACTTGACCAGCTGGTAGACCACTTCCGGGTCAGCCTTGGCGCTGGTGGAGAGCACCGCCTTGCCACCGATGGACGGGGTCGGGTTCGGGCTGCCCTTGTAGAGACCACCCGGGATCTCGGCCTTGCTGTAGTAGCTCTTCTCGGCCAGCAGCTTGTCGATCTCGGGGCCGGTGACCGGTACCAGCACGGTGTCCGTGGTGGTGGAGGCTTCCTGGATGGCGCCGTTCGGGTGGCCGACGAAGTAGCTCATGGCGTCGATGTTGTTGTCACCCAGGGCAGAGGCCTGCTCGGCGGGTTTCAGTTCGGAGACCAGGCTGAAGGCGGATTTGTCCCAGCCCTTCACGGTCATGATCTCTTCAAAGGTGTCACGCTGACCGGAACCCGGGTTGCCGATGTTGACGCGCTTGCCCTTCAGGTCGTCGAAGCTGGCTACCTTGGCGTCCTTGCGGGCCAGGATGGTGAACACTTCGCTCTGCAGGGAGAAGACGGCGCGGATGTCATCCATCGGACCTTCGGCCTTGAACGGCTCGACGCCCTTCATCGCCTTGTACTGGTGGTCGGACTGCATGATGCCGAAGTTGAATTCGCCGGAGCGGATGCCGTTGACGTTGGCAACACCGCCGCCACTGGCCGGGGCGTTGCACTTGATCTGGTGATCGGCGGCGCCGCGGTTGAGGAAGCGGCAGATGGACTGGCCCGCCACGTAGTAGACGCCGGTCTGACCGCCGGTGCCTATGGTCACGAAGCGCTCCTGCGCTTGCACCGGACCACCAAACGACACACCGACCAGAGCCGCCGACAAGGCGCACGCCAAGGATAATCCTTTCATGTTCTTCATCCTTTTCATTGATTTATTTCACCCGTTTCCCGGGAGAATATGAGACAGACCCGCACCAAGACTGGGTTCGCCTATACGACCTCGTACGAGGAAATGGTCGAGCGGCACGCGCCCTTCCAGAAGCCACCATCATCCTGCGGTGAGATAATCAGCGTCATGCCGATCGGAGGTGATCTGACCAGAAACGGGTCAGTTCAAAAGCATTAACGCTCCGATTAAGCACATAACACCAACATAAATCAAACAAAACAGCAAAATGGCGGATTTAAATAGCGAGAAGTTTGAAGCGGATCATTCATTTCTCAAGGGCAGATTAATTACATGAACTATTAAAGGGAAGCAATAAAAAGCACGCCCAGATTCTTTCGCAACCCTTGACTGGCAAGGATTAGAAACCTGGTCCGTTATATTGCGAAGTGCTTACTGAACAGCATAAACACGACGTTAATGACGCTTTTGTCGCCAAGATGCAAAAACCCCGATCCGGGGCTGCCGGAACGGGGTTTGGTAACAAGCTGATTTCATTTGGGCCCGGCCATCACGCCTTGCTGCCGGCCAGCTCCAGAATGAAGGCGAACTCCAGGGCGATGTCCTCATAGGCCTTGAAACGGCCCGACTTGCCGCCATGACCGGCCTCCATGTCGGTGCTGAGCAGCAACTGGTTGTCGTCCGTCTTCAACTCACGCAGCTTGGCCACCCACTTGGCCGGCTCCCAGTATTGCACCTGGGAGTCGTGCAACCCCGTGGTCACCAGCAGATTCGGGTAGGCCTGGGTCTTGACCTGATCGTAGGGGCTGTAGGCCTTCATGTAGTCGTAATAGCGCTTCTTGTTCGGGTTGCCCCACTCGTCATACTCCCCTGTGGTGAGGGGAATGGACTCGTCCAGCATGGTGGTGACCACGTCGACGAAGGGCACCTGGGCCACCACGCCGCGATAGAGCTGGGGCGCCTGGTTGATGACGGCCCCCATCAGCAGGCCGCCGGCGCTGCCCCCCATGGCATAGACCTGATCCCTGGCACCGTAGCCTTGCGCCACCAGCGCCTCGGTCACGTCGATGAAGTCGTTGAAGGTGTTCTGCTTCTTGAGCAGCTTGCCCTCTTCATACCAGGTGCGGCCCAGCTCCTCGCCACCCCGGATATGGGCGATGGCGTAGACGAAGCCCCGGTCCAGCAGGCTCAGGCGTGAGCTGCTGAAGTCCGGGTCCATGCTGGCGCCGTAGGAGCCATAGCCGTAGACCAGCAGGGGATTGGTGCCTGCACCACCCCCTGCCTTCTTGAACTTGTCCTTGCGATAGACCAGCGACACCGGCACAGCCACGCCGTCACGGGCGGTGATCCAGAGCCGCTCGCTGGCATATTGCGCAGGCACGAAGCCTGCCACCGGCTGCTGCTTGAGCAGAGTCCGCTTGCCGCTGTCCATGTCCAGCTCGTAGGTGGAGGACGGCGTGGTCATGGAGGAGTAGCCATAGCGCAGGGCGCTGGTGTCCGGCTCCGGGTTGTAGGCAAGCCAGGTGACATAGGCGGGATCGTCGAAGGCGATCTCCTTCTGCTCGCCGCTCTGCCAGTTGACCTGACGCAACCGGGTCAACCCCTGGCTGCGCTCCTCCAGCACCAGCCAGTCCCTGAACAGGGCATAGCTCTCCAGCAGCACGTCCGGATTGGGGGCGATCACCGCCTTCCAACGATCCACCGGGCTCTCCTTGGTCTCATAGAGGCCGAAGTTCTTGCCGTCCTTGTTGGAGCGCACATAGAAGCGACCGCGGTAGTGATCCAGGCTGTATTCGTGATCCACCTGACGGGGCAGGAACAGGCGTGGCGTCTGGCCCGGCACATTGGCATCGATGAGGCGGGCCTCGCTGGTGGTGGTGCTGGAGAGGGAGATGACGATGAAATCTTCCGAGGTGGTGGCGTAGAGGCTCACATAGAAGGAGTCGTCCTTCTCCTCGTAGACCAGGGTATCCTTCGCGGGATCCGTGCCCAGCTCGTGGCGATAGACCTGGTAGGGCAGCAGGGTCTTGGGGTGCTTGCGCACGTAGAAGACCGTCTTGCTGTCGTTGGCCCACACCAGGTTGCCGGAGGTGTTCTCGAGGGTGTCGGCGGCCCAGGCGCCGCTCTCCAGATCGAGGAACTGGATCCTGTATTGACGGCGGGAGAGATAATCTTCCGCCACCGCCAGCCAGCGGTTGTTGCGGCTCACCTCGAGCGCCCCCAGGGCATAGAACTCGTGGCCTTCGGCGCGCTGGTTGCCATCCAGCAGCAGGGTGGGCGCCCCGTCCCCTTCCACCTTGCTGCGGGAGTAGATGGCGTACTCCTTGCCCGGCTCGTAACGGGTCTGATAGCGGTAGCCGTTCTTCACATAGGGGACAGACTCGTCCTGCTGGGGAATACGGGCCACCATCTCCTTGTAGAGCTGCTCGCGCAGCGGCTTGATCGGTGCGAGCATGGCCTCGGTGTAGGCATTCTCGGCCTTGAGATAGTCCAGCACCTCGGGCTTCTGCCGCTCGTCGTCACGCAGCCAGTAGTAGTTGTCGACGCGCGTGTCCCCGTGTTTTTTCAGGGTATGGGGGTGCTTGGCAGCCACCGGGGGGACAATGACAGGCTGGGTGGAAGTATCGCTTGTAGGCATGGCGGACTCTTCGTTGGCATGGGAACAGGGCGCAGCAAGCAGGCAAGCCAGCAGCAACCCCCGGGAAAAGGTGAACATGTCGCATCCTTTGCGCTGTCACAGGGCAGCCCCTCCCGCTGGTGCTGCACGCATCCAGACGGCACACCGGCAGGCAGCAGGAAAAGCGTCCCTGAGAAAATAAAAATTGGCGATCAATCTGCCCCTTGTCGCCCGGGGTTGCAAGGGCTCCCCGGACATTACCCCCCAAATCGACGAAAAAGGGCCGCCATCTCGCGATGGCGGCCCTCCTCCCTGACCGTGGGCGACACGGGTTCGCTCAGGTGTGCCTCACATGATGGAAGTGTGTCTGCTCACGGTCAGCATCCATCAGCCGGGGTAGCTCGACCAGACTTTGGTCGCGCCCTCGTCACTGATGCTCAGCACCTGATAGGGCTGACCCGGAATATCCATGCCCGGCGCACTCTGGGGCATCCCCGGAATGGTCAGACCGCGGATCGCCGGTTTTTCCTTGAGCAACTTCTGCACGTCGGCAGCGGGCACATGCCCCTCCACCACATAGCCATTCACCACCCCGGTGTGGCAGGAGGCCAGCTGCGGAGTGATGCCATGCTGCTGCTTGATCGGGTCAAGCTGCTCGGTTTCCACGACCTTGACCTCAAAGCCGTTCTCTTCCATGTGCTTGATCCAGGTCTTGCAGCAACCGCAATACTGGGACTTGTAGACGGTCATCTGCCCGGTTGCCAGAGCAGAAACACTGACGGTACCGGCCAGCACGGCCAGTAAAAGGGACTTGTACATATCTCACCTCGGTTAAGAAGAAATGCCCGGAAAGGGAAACTCGACTCAGCCGTGGTGACGGGGCGGACGCTCGAGACGCTTCAGGGGCGCCTCCGGCATGAACAGAGAGGGAGAGAGGTATGTCGGCCTGTCGGGCTCAAGCCGGGCAACCGTCAGGCTGTCGCTGGTGAGCACCGTCATGGCGAGCGCCGAGGTGAAGCTGCCGCAGGGCATGGCTTTTTCCAGGGTACGCTCGCTCTGGCTGCAATGGGGCGTCAGGGTACAGAGATCGGTGGCCGCACGGCTGCCAAACGACATCAGCACCAGCACCAGACTCCACAGTGGGAGCCAGCGGCGGGCGCGAGCGAGTTGGCGACGGGTCAGGACCATGAGACGACTCAATGACGAAAGAGGGCCTATGGTAACCCTTGGCCCAGGGGGAGGGTCAACCCCTCCCCCGTCTGCATCAGGGTTGCTGGCGGGTGGCCGCCAGCACGATCTCCCGCACGCAGACGTTGGCCGGCTGGTGCCAGGCGTAGAGCACGGCGTCGGCGATCACCTCGGGTGCAATGACGCCTCCCATCTGATCCTTCCAGTCGTGATAGCCCGCCTTGATGCTCTCGTCCGTGGTGTGGCTGAGCAGCTCGGTCTCCACCGCGCCCGGAGCGATGGTCACCATCCGCACGCCGACATCGGCCACCTCTTCCCGGATATTCTCGGTCAGGGCGTGAACGGCGAACTTGGTGGCGCAGTAAGCGGCATGGTTCGGGAAGGTCTTGCGACCGGCGATGGAGCTGATGTTGATGATGGTGCCGCTGCGGCGGGCCTTCATGCCGGCCAGTACCGCATGCACGCCATTCAGAACCCCCATCACGTTGATGTTGAGCATCTGCTGCCACTCGGCGGGATCCTGCACGTCGGCCTGTCCCAGCAGCATGACGCCGGCATTGTTGACCAGACATCCCACCGGGCCGAATTGCGCCTCCGCCTGCGCCACGGCGGCCTTCATGGCGGCGGTGTCGGTGACATCGACCCCGATGCAGAGGGTATCGGGCAGGTTCAGCGCCTGCATGGGCTCGACCCGGCGGGCCAGCAACAGCAGCGGATGGCCGGCGGTGGAGAAGGCGCGGGCAATGGCGGCACCGATCCCGGCGGACGCGCCGGTGATCACCACGAGGGACTTGGACATGGAGTTTTCCTTCTGATGCGTTGAAATGGGCGTCAAACAAGGGCTGGCCAGCACGGGACCCAGTCACTATAGTCGCTACATCCATCGGCGATAAATATAGTTTTCCGCTGGTTATCATCTGAATTAACTATGGTATCCCCATGCTGGACCTGAGATTGCTGCGCTTCTTCATCGCCATCTATGAAGAGAAGAACATCACGGCGGCGGCAGCCCGCTGCCACGTGAGCCAACCCTCCCTCTCCGCCGGCCTTCGCCAGCTCGAAGAGAGCCTGGGGGACAGCCTCTTCATCCGGGGCAAGAAGGGGGTAGAAGCGAAGGATCCGGCCCACTATCTCTATCCCCACGCCGTCAAGCTGGTGGAAGAGGCGCGTCGCCTGCCGACTCTGTTTCGCCAGAAGGCGACGCGTGCGAGACTCAACATGGCCATCATGCCCGACCTCAGCCGCCGTCGGCTGGCGGGATTGCTTCGGCGGGTGCAGGGGGTGCTGCCCGAGCTGGATCTCACCCTCTCCGATTACGGCACCCCGGCCGACTGCCGGCTGACCCTGGATGCCCTGCGCCGGGAGGACGAGATCTTCCTGCCGCTCTGGGAAGAGGAGTACGTGCTGTGCGTTCCCAGGGGACACCCTCTTGCGGGCAGGGCGCGTATCGAGCTGGCTGAGTTGCAACATTATGATTTTATTGAGTGCCCACCCTGCGAAGCCCATCAGCAAACCATAGGCCTGCTGGCCTGTGACCGGCTCACCCTCAATCTGGTGGCCAAGGCCGAGAGCAAGGGGCTGGTGATGGCGCTGGTGCTGGCCGGGGTGGGCATCAGCTTCCTGCCCGACGGGCTGGTGGAGGACGAAGCGGGCCTGTGCACCCTGCCCGTGAGCGGCCCCCGGATGTTCCGCCGCATCGGCCTCTGCTACCCCGCCCACCAGACCCTGAATCCGGCGCTGCGCGCACTGATCCCGGAACTGGCGGGCCAGGGAGCTTCTTGATAACGTTTCAGCTCACAGTCTGTCGCATGTGCCGGCAGCAGACCCTCTTCAGGAATCCCATGAAACGCATTCTGGTCATCTTTTCACACCCGGCGCTGCAGAGTTCCCGGGCCAACAAGCAACTGCTGCACGCCATCGAGGGGCTGGAGGGGATCACCCTGCACGATCTCTGCCAACGCTATCCGGACATGTTCATCAACGTGAAACGGGAACAGGCCCTGCTGGCGGAGCACGACATCATCGTCTTCCAGCACCCCTTCTACTGGTACTCCTGCCCGGCCATCATGAAAGAGTGGATGGACCTGGTGCTGGAGTACGGCTATGCCTACGGCCCCGAGGCCCACGCCCTCAACGGCAAGCAGTGGCTCAGCGCCATCACCACGGGGGGCGGCCCGGAGTCCTACTGCCGCGCCGGCTACAACCAGCGCCCGCTGCTCGACTTCCTGCTCCCCTTCCAGCAGACCGCACAGCTGTGCGGCATGCGCTGGCTGCCCCCTTTCGTGCTGCACTCTTTCCACAAGATCGAGGATCCCGAGGCGCTGCGCCGCTGCGGCCAGGACTATCGCCAACTGCTGTGCGCCCTGCGGGACGAGCAGCTGACCCCGGCCCAGCTGGCCGAGAGCCCCTATCTGCGCGATCTGCTGGGAGTACTCCCATGACACACACTCGATCCGGGCGCAGGCCCGGCCAGCCCTCACCGGCATTCATCATGTTAAGGAGGAGCCGCTGATGGGACATGGATTGCTGTTTGATGCCCTGATCTACCTCTCGGCGGCGGTGATCGCCGTCCCGCTGGCCAAGCGGTGGGGGCTGGGCTCCGTCCTTGGCTACCTGCTGGCGGGGATCATCATAGGTCCCTTCCTGCTTGGTCTGGTGGGCGAGCAGAAAGACGTGATGCACTTCGCCGAGTTCGGGGTGGTGCTGATGCTGTTTCTGGTCGGTCTGGAGCTGCGCCCGGCCCTGTTGTGGCAACTGAAAGGGCCCATCCTCGGCACCGGTGGTCTGCAGGTGCTGCTCACCAGTGTCGCCCTGACCGGGGTGGGTTATCTTTTGGGTCTGCCCTGGCAGCAGGGGCTCGCCATCGGTCTCATTCTTGCGCTCTCCTCCACCGCCATCGTGCTGCAGAGCCTGCAGGAGCGCAAACTGATGCAGAGCGAGAGCGGCCGCTCCGCTTTCGCCGTGCTGCTGTTCCAGGACATCGCCGTCATCCCCATCCTGGCGATCCTGCCGCTGCTGGCCATCGCGCCGGTCGCCAGCAGCGGCAGTTCGGAGCTGGCAGGCTGGCAGCACGGCCTGCTGGTGGTGGCCGCCATCGCCGGCATCGTGCTGGGTGGCCATTACCTGATGCGGCCGGTGTTTCGCGCCATCGCCCAGTCCCACATGCGGGAGATCTTCGTCGCTGCCGCCCTGCTGCTGGTGATCGCCATCGCCGTGCTGATGGAATCCGTCGGCCTCTCCCCCGCCCTCGGCTCCTTCCTCGCCGGCGTGGTACTGGCGGACAGCGAATACCGCCACGAGCTGGAAGCGGACATTGAGCCGTTCAAGGGGCTGCTGCTCGGCCTCTTCTTCATGTCGGTGGGTGCCGGCATCGACTTCAGCCTCTTTGCCGCCCATCCCCTGTTGATCCCGTCACTGGTGATCGGTCTGATGGTGCTCAAGTGGCTGGTGCTGATGGGGCTCGGCTTTGTCATTCGCCTCTCCCCGAACCAGCGCTGGACCTTCGCCCTGGCCCTTGCCCAGGGCGGGGAGTTCGCCTTCGTGCTGTTCTCGTTCGCCGCCCAGAACAAGGTACTGCCGGGCAGCACCATCTCACTGCTGACTCTGGTCGTCGCCCTCTCCATGGCGCTGACACCGCTGCTGCTTATCCTCAACGATCGGGTGATCCAGCCTTGGTTCGACTACCGCAACCAGAGTGACACCCCCGAACATGAACAGCCCGAGCTGGTGGAACACCCGGTCATCATCGCCGGCTTCGGTCGCTTCGGTCAGATAGTGGGGCGCCTGCTCCACGGCCATGGTATTGGCACCACCATCCTAGAGCAGGATGCCAGCCAGATAGAGATGCTGAGAAAGTACGGCTACCAGGTGTTTTATGGGGATGCCAGCCGACTCGACCTGCTGCACGCGGCCGGCGCCCACAAGGCCAAACTGCTGGTGCTCTCCCTCAATGACCCGGCCACCTCCCTCGAAGTGATCGAGATGGTGAAAAAGCACTTCCCGCACCTCAGAATACTGGCCCGTGCCCAGGACAGACCCCATGCCCACGAGATCCTGCGCCACGGGATAGACAGCGTGCACCGCGAAACCCTGGGGTCGGCCGTGGATCTTGGGGTAGAAGCACTCACCCTCTTGGGATTCAGGGCCAATCAGGCCTGGCGTGCGGGGCAGATGTTCAAGCAGTATGACAACCGGCTGCTGCGGGAACAGGTCAACTACCTGGACGACGAGCACACCTATATCAACAAGAGCCTGCAATACCGCGACATCCTCTCCGACCTGCTGCAAGACGATCAGGAAGGACAGGAGCGTACCCACGCCCATCAATGGAACAGCGGTCTGCCCGACAACGACAAGGAAGCAACATGATTGCCTATTACCCCATGCTCAAACACCTTCACATGACCCTGGCCCTGGTCAGCCTGCTGCTCTTCCTCTACCGCTGGAGCCTGGCGCTGGCGGGCAGCGGGCGGCTGCAACAGAAATGGTTGAAGGTGCTGCCCCACATCAACGACACCTTCCTGCTGCTGTTTGGCGTGCTGCTGGCGGTGGCCCTGCAGATGAGCCCTGGCCAGCAGCCCTGGTTGATGGCCAAGCTGATTGCCCTGGTGATCTACATCGGCCTGGGCGTCATGGCGCTCAAGCGCCCTGCCCGCGGTCAGAAGCTGGTGGCCGGAGTGGCCGCTCTCGCAGTATTCGGCTACATGGTGGGCGCAGCCATCACCAAATCAGCCTGGTCCTGGCTGGCATAACGACGTGTCGAGGTGGGGGCCCGTCCCTCACCTCCTTCCCACCTCCCCCTCCATATTGCTTCCATTTCCTTCCAGTCACCCTGGTCGCAAGCATTCTCGCAAGGCTTGTTTTCAATAAAAAAAGGGCTCAAACAACCCCTTTTGCTTGTTGTTTTGTTTTATTTATCAATGGCTTGATTCTTCATGTATGAAAATGGCGACAGTTGTCGCAGCAAAACTTGCGACATAGACTGTCGCAGGCCATGGCTAGGATACACTCAACGCTAAACCAGTGAAGGCATGCACCATGAGTAAGAAGCTGTTACGACAACTGACCTTGGCGCGTTGCATCCCGCACCGCCCTTACAAGCTGACCGCCAGCCAACTCCAGGTAAAACTGGAAGAGGAAGGCATTCACGTCAGTCTCCGTACCGTGCAACGGGACCTGGAAGAGATGTCCGGCATGGGACTGTTCGACCTCACCTCCGATGAGCGCAGCAAGCCTCATGGCTGGTGCTTCGAGCGCCATGGTCTCAATGACTTTGCCAACATCATGCCGCTCTCGCTGGCAGTGGCCCTGAAAACCTGGAGCGACCAGGCAAGCCAACTGTTGCCGGCAAGCGTGCTGACCGAATTGAACCCGCTGATCGACAAGGCTGGTCAGGTGATCCGCGACAGCCAGAGCGAACTGGCCGAGCGCTGGCTGGAGAGCGTGCACCAGTCACCTCGCCCCTTCGCCGGCAATCCGGAGATCCGCCGCAGCACCCTGATCCGCGACGCCCTCTGGCGTGGTCGCAAATTCAGCGCCGAGATCCAGCGTGTCATCAAGGAGCGTACTGTCTGGCTCTGCTATGACCGCATCAATCCCCTCGGCATCCTGAACCAACCCGATGGCCCCATCCTGCTCTGTACCCTCTCCGAGCTGGATCCCAAGGTCTACGGCATCCCGTTCGATCACATCAAGAACGTGGAGTTGACCAACTTCAGCGCGACCCAGCCGAAGGACTTCAATATCCAGAAGCTGATCCGCGACCAGGGTTATCAGGACGTCAGCGGTCCGATCCGCTTCGTCGGGCGCATCGATGCCAACTGCCCGACCCTGATCGATGGACAAATCCCGGGGCATAACCCGCGCATGACCCGTTACGACAAGCGCAGCGTGGTGGTGGAGACCGAAGTGCAGGATACGCCCGAGTTCCGCTCCTGGCTGAACAACATGAGCGGCAACCTGGAGGTGCTTGCACCCGAATCACTGCGCAAGGCCTACCCGACTCCTGGGACAAGGGTCAGCTAAAGAAACCAGCAGACAATACAAAGCCGAGATTTATCTCGGCTTTTGTCTACTTTTAAAGCATAAGTATTCAATTAATTTTGAACTCTTACACCCCTGATTGAAGCGGCTGTACCATCGTTTTCCTACCGATTTCTGCTTGTAAGAGATCTGCCATTCCCCCTGTAAGACCCCTCTGTGTTGAACCGTACGTGAAGCCATCCCGCATTGGGTATGCTTTCCACAGAAACTAACTAACGCATTGATAATAATGAACAATATCCCACACCAATCCATTTCTGCACCGCGAGTCACGGAACCCAAGCCGAATGCACACCTTGTTCGAGCCTGCAATTGCCTTAGTATGGGTCTCACAAGGACGAGCTGATTCGGCAGGATGCAGAAACAGCGCATAAACAAGGAATAGCCTGCAGGATGTGGGCAAGGAACACCTCGGGATGGGGTTGATAGCCAGGATGGTTATCACAAGGATCGACAGGACAACCGCAGGATGCGGTAGTTGGATACCTCGGGATGAGGTTGAGTGGCACGGATTGTCGCTCATCAAGGATGAAAGGACACCGCAAGACGCGGTCAGGAACAGCTTCAAGATGAAGCGTGATAGCAAGGATGGTTATCAGTCAGGATGACGCAGGAACACCACGGGATGTGGTAATGGACACCTCCAGGAAGGAGAGGGTGAAGCAATCAGGACAGATTGCCAGGCTAGGAAGGCCACAGGACACCCCAACGGATTGGGAAGGGGAATTTCCAAAGGAAAGGATAGCGTCAAGGATTGCAGGGAGCATGGCAGTTCAGGGAATGGACGAAATGACTTGAGGGGACAGCATCTGCTGTCCCCTTTTCTTTGTGCACCCCATGCTCGCGACACAACAGAAAATGGAATCAGCCTGAGCGGTCCTACAACATCACGCTTTTACCAGATATCCTCTGCATCCTGGATAACCCCATCAGATTCAGCCACAGTAGCGCACCTTACCTTTCCTGCGCCCTCCCTCGTCTATGCTCAGCGACATCCACTAGGCCCTCAGAACGCAGCAGATCAGCCGCAACCAACAAGCCAGGATATTTCCTGGCGACTAACTCCAGGTAACGATGGCCACTGACTTCTGCTCAGCCAGGCAGATTGTTGAGTCATCCCTGAACTGTCTATATGTGTGACCACGAATGAAGCATGAATGCCATTCTATAGGGCGGAGATTGCCGTAGGGATGGGTGATAACCCAACCAAGCTACCTGCTACTGAGGATGAGAGACTGGGTAAATGTCAGGTAGCAAAAAGGCCTTCCCAATAGGGAAGGCCTTTCAATTTAGTGGCGGAGCGGACGGGACTCGAACCCGCGACCCCCGGCGTGACAGGCCGGTATTCTAACCGACTGAACTACCGCTCCGCATTCGGTTA
>NZ_JAPCIZ010000040.1:0-40587 GCF_027707725.1 Aeromonas sp. QDB25
AGACGCAAAGCCAGTTTAAATGCGCTGCGTGTGGTTATGAGGCGAACGCCGATGTGAACGGCGCTCGCAATATTTTAGCGGCGGGACACGCCGTTTTAGCCTGTGGAGGCGCGGTGCAATCAGGCCGCCCGATGAAGCAGGAACCCGGTACTGCGCGAGCAGCTATCACCCAGTAATGGGAATCCCCCTCCTGTGACGCGAAGCGCTAAGGTGGGGGAGGATGTCAAGCTGATGGGCAACTATCTGTCGACCTTCGGGGTGCTGCTGCTCTGTACCCAGTACCGGGCCCTGGCCCTGCGTCGACAGGCCAGCCAGGATCCCCTGACCGGCCTCCTGAACCGGCGCGGCTTTATGGATCATTGCGTGACGATGGCAAGGCAGGGGGCGCTGGTGGTGCTGGATCTCGACGACTTCAAGCAGATCAACGATCGCCACGGTCACGAGACCGGGGACAGGGTGCTGGAGGCGGTGGGTCGCTATCTTGCCGGCCAGCGGGATCTGGTGGCCAGCCGCTTCGGCGGGGAAGAGTTTGTGCTGCTATTGCCCGAGCGGGACCCCCTGGCCCAGCAGGCGCGCTGCGAGCAGATCCGCCAGGGAATAGAAACGCTGGAGCTGAAGGGGGTCCGGGTGACGGCCAGCCTGGGGTGGGTGCCCAGCGCCCGTGAATGGCACTTTGACACCCTGTTCAGCCAGGCAGATCGCGCTCTCTATCAGGCCAAGCGGGAGGGCAAGAACCGGATCTGTCAGGGGGCCTGATCCCCCGTCAGGTCATGCCCGGCCGGTGGCCGTCGGCTCCGACCGGACAAAGACATACCGAGTCAGCCACCTGGTCGCATCAGACCAGAGTGGCCGCCTGGCGGCCTGTCAGCGGTGCAGCTCCCCCGCGCGTTCCGGCTGATAGACCACTTCCAGGATCTCCACCTGGATGGTGCGACCGGCCGGCCCCGGCCAGGCGATGCTGTCACCCACCTTGAGCCCCAGCAGGGCGCTGCCCACTGGCGCCAGCACGGAGATCTTCGATTCGTCCCCCTGCACATCCTTTGGATAGACCAGCGTCAGGCAGAAGTCGTTGCCGCTGTTTTGCATCTTGAAGCGCACCGTGCTGTTCATGGTCACCACGTCCGGCGGCATGTCGGCGGGTTCGCGGATCTCGGCGCGATCCAGCTCCTCTTGCAGGGCAAGGTGCTGGGGGTGGTTGCCAAGCAGCTGTTCGATGCGATCCAGATCCAGGCTGGAGATGACGAGATGAGGCTGTTTCATAGGGTATTTCCTTATCAATGACTGAAGGGACCAGGATGACGGGCAGACTGGTCGACAAAAAACGGTGCAAGTGTAAAAAGCAGACAGCAACAGCGATGCCCCCGAGCGACTCGCGCAGCGGGGCGAGGGCGGGGGCTCAGCGGGGTGTGAGCGTACTGGAAAAAATCATGATTGCTTTCATGGAGATACCATAACCATTCTGGGGTGGTTTGGCAATTGGACTGACTTTCTCATCAGGGAGCCTGGTAATCGTACTGGTGCAGGATGCGCGCGAGACTACCATCCTCCCTCATTTCCTGAATGACCCGGCGCCAGCGCAGCGCCTCGCTGCGGGAGAAGCGGGGACTGGCGGCCAGGTAGAGGGTGCTCTGCTGCAAGGTCTCGCCCCGCACCAGGTCCGGGAGCGGCAGACCCGCCCGCTGCTGGTTGTAACGGGCGGTGTTCCAGGCCACCGCCCATGCCTGGATGCGGTCGCGCGCCAGCTTGCTGGCGTTGCTGACCTCCTCGGTGACCAGCTCCCGGGTCACCCCTGTCAGCGGCTGGAACAGGCTCTGGCTATGGGAGCCACGCATCACGCCAACGGTGAGGCCTGGCAGCGTCTTCATGGAGATCGGCGTTGGATGGTGACGGCGATGGCTGACCAGCACGAAGGCCTCCTCCAGCAGGGGGGCAATCCAGAGAAACAGTGGTTCGCGCTGGGGGTTTCGGGCCGGGGGCAACAACAGGACATCCGGGCGGTGGCTGGCCTGGCTGAGGGCGCGAGCCAGCGGCATCAACTCGATCTCGAGCGGTTCCCCGAGGCGGCGGGCAGCCTCCTCCAGCACCTCGATGGCCATGCCGCTGGGCGCACCCTGCTGGGCGCGGATCACATAGGGGGGAATGTCCGCGGCCACGACGACCACGGCACGGGCCGAAAAGGCGCAGACGATCAGAGGGGAGAGCAGCAGAAGCAGAGTAACAAGGCGCATGGATGTTCGGGTCCGGGATGAGTACAGAGAGTGTAACATCCCGTTACGCCATGTCAGCCAGGCGATTGCCGCCTGGGGGGATCAGTCGAAGAAATCCCGCAGATCCAAGGTCTGGTACCCTGCCAGTTGCTGCCAGGGGAGGGTCTTTGGCAGCGTCTTGAGCGTCACCTCCATCCGGTAGCTGCGATAACCGTCGAGGCTTGCCGACTCCACCACCAGGGGCAACTGCCAGCGGCTCGACCAGAGGATGCGGGTACGCTGGCGACCTTCACGGGTCTCATACCAGTTCGCCTGGTCGGGGGCGGCCTCATCCAGCGGTGTCATTCCCTCTAACAGGGAAGGGTTGATGAGGTGGCGGATCCGCGCCCACTCCGGCTTGAAGGCCACCTGGCCGTACTCCTCCTGCGGCACCTCCACCAGCTGGTTGTGCCAGGCATCGGCGTAGCGCAACTGGAGTGCGTCTCCCTCGCTGCGGGTGACCCAGCGCGCCGCCATCTGGTGAGTGAAGTGTTTGTGGCCGGGGCGGGCATCGTGGGTGGCGTGATAGGCACGGGCCAGGGGAACGGGAATGAGCCGCTGGCTCCACACCTGGTCACCGACCCGCAGCCACTTCTCCTGCCACTGGCTCTCCCGGGTGATGCCGTCGCTGCCGGTCACCCTGTCCACGTAGCGGATGCGGGCGGCCAGATCGGGCACCTCGTCGGCCAGGAGGGGGAAGGAGAGGGCGCTGCCCAGCAGCCATAAAAAAAGCAGATATTTCATCATCGTCTCTCGCTCGACGGAAAAGGTGCCCGGCGCGGTGCCGGGCCCCTTTATCACAGGCCGAGGGCCTCCCTGAGCTTGCCGAACACCCGGGTGTTGTCGAGGGTGCCCTTGAACTGGCTGCTGCCTGCGCCGCCCGCGAACAGCATCACATCGCCGCCGCCGTGAGTCTCGGAGCCGAGCTTGACCCCGGTCTCCTGCAGGTAGTCATCCGCCATCACCTCATCGCTGGTGAGGGTGGGGCGCTGGTCCTGGCGGTTGGGGCCGTTGCCGAATACCAGAGTAGTGAACGGCTTGCCGTCCGCGTCGTTCTGGGTCGAGCCATCGGCGTTCTTGACCAGATCCAGCACCTTGTTGCCCTTGGCGGAATAGCCATTGATGGTCATGGTGTGGTCGTGGTCGGCGGTGACCACGATCAGGGTATCGCTCAAATCCACTTTGCCGAGGGCCGTCTTGACCGCCTCGTCCAGCGCCACCGCATCGGTCAGGGATCGCTTGGCGTTGGTGGCGTGCAGGGCGTGGTCGATACGCCCCCCCTCCACCATCAGGAAGTAGCCCTGGCTGTTCTGGCTGAGCAGATCGATCGCCTTGGCGGTCATCTCGGAGAGGGACGGCTGGGTACTGGCCGCCCCCTTGGCGACGCGGTCCAGTTCGTAGTCGAGGTGGGACTTGGTGCTGAACAGCCCCAGCACCTTGCCCGAGTTGACGGCAGATAGCTCATCCTTGGTGGTGACATAGCGGTAGCCCCGGGCGGTCAGCTCGGCGGTGAGATCCCGGCCGTCGGCCCGGCCGCTCTTGTTGCTGGCGCTGTAGGGCGTCCAGTGGTTGGCGCCGCCCCCCATCAGCACATCGACCCCATCCCCCAGTGCCTGATTGAAGCCGGCGCCGCCTGGTACCGCCTGCTCGGCGATGGCGTAGGCCGCATCCCGGTGGCAGATATGGGAATAGGTCGCCGCCGGGGTGGCATGGGTGAGCTCAGTGGTCGTGACGGCCCCCACCGACTTGCCCGCCGCCTTGGCCAGCTCGAGAATGGTGGGCACCGGGCTCCCGTTGTCGCTGGTGCAGTTGTTGATGCCCTTGTTGCCGTTGGCATCCTTGGACGGTGCCACGGCCCTGGTGTCGCTGCTCATGGCGATCACCTCGTTGTTCATCTTGACGCCGGTGGTGTAGGCCGCCATGGAGGGGGCGGAGTCCGTGGTCTGGGCATCGTGGGAGAAGGTCTTGATGCGCGCGCTCTGGGGCAGTTTCATCATCTCGAGATCCCCCTCTTCCCCCACCTTGAACAGGCGGGTGGCGGTGAGCACGGTGGGGCCCATGCCGTCACCGATAAAGAGGATGACGTTCTTGGCATCGGCGGCGTGCGCCTGGGAGAGGCCGCCAAGCGTGCCGAGCAGGGCGGTGCAGACCAGCGTCTTTTTCATGGTGATGTTCATCCTGATAATCCCTTACAGCTTGGCCGCAGCCTTGATCTTGCCGAACACGGCGGTGTTGTCGAGAGAGCCGTGGAAGCGCTCCGCCCCCTGGCCGATGGCGCCGAGGAAGACATCGGTACCGCCGTGGGTCTCGTTGCCTATCTCGCCCACCTTGACCACCACCTCCTGGTGATAGTCGTCGGCGGAGGTGGTGGCGTCGTCGAGGGCCGCCACGCTGCTGCGCGGGCCATCCACTCGGTTGTAGCCGTTGCCAAAGCCGATGATGGTGTAGGGCATGCCATCGCTATCCTTGCTCGGCTCGCCGGTCTCGTAGTTCTTCACCAGCCCGAGCACGCCCGCATTGCCTGCCGTGGTCTTGCCGGTGCGCTTGGCGTACCCGTTGAGCACAAGCGTGTGGTCATGGTCGGCGGTGACCACGATCAGGGTGTTTTTCAGCTCGGGATCGGTTTTCTTCACTTCATTGATGGCGGCCAGGATGGCGTTGTCGAAGGCGAGGGTATCCTGCAGGGCGCGCTTGGCGTTGGTGTCGTGCAGGGCGTGGTCGATACGCCCCCCTTCCACCATCAGGAAGTAGCCCTTCTCTTTGCCCTTGAGCTGCTTGATGGCAGCCAGGGTCATCTGGGCCAGTGACGGCTCGCTGGCGGGCCGGTCCAGGTCATATTTCATGTGGCTTGAGCCAAACAGGCCCAGCAGCGGCTTGCTCGCATCGGCCTGGTTCAGCTCGTCCAGGGTGGCGGCAAACTGATACCCCTTCGCCTTCATCTCGTCGATGAGGTTGCGGCCATCGGTCCGCTTGCCCTTGTCGGCACTGGGCAGGAAGAAGCTGCTGCCGCCCCCGAGCACCACATCCAGCCCCTCCTTCAGGGCGCTGTTGTAACCGCTGCCCCCCGGCACCATCTGGACGGCGATATCAGCCTCCAGATCCCGGTTGCAGATATGGGCATAGGTGGCGGCCGGGGTGGCGTGGGTGACCCGGGTGGTGGTGACCACGCCGGTGCCACGGCCATCGGCCTTGGCCAGCTCCAGCAGGGTGGTCACCGCTTTGCCGCCGCTCTGGCTGCAATCGCTCTCCTGGGTGGCGTCGCTGTCCATGCTGATGACGCCGTTGTTGCTCTTGACCCCGGTCATGTAGGCCGCCATGGAGGGGGCCGAGTCGGTCACCTGAGCATCGTGGGAGAAGGTCTTGATGAAGGCCGTTTCCGGCAGGGTGTCGATGGTGAGGCTGCCCTCTTCGCCGACGCCATAGATCCGGGAGGCGGTGAGGGTGTTGAGACCCATGCCGTCGCCGAGGAAGAAGATCACGTTCTTGGCGCTGGATTCCGGGGTGTTGCTGTCGTTGTTGGAGTTGCAGCCGGCGGCCAGGGCGGCGCCTATCATCACTGCAAGTCCTGCCATCTTTCTCATTGGGGTTCGCTCCTTGTGAAACCTGAGCGCAGCCTAGAGGGGGCAGATGACACTTTTAGTGAAGAGAGATGACAATACGGTGAAAGCGCCTTGCAAATGTTATCTTATATCAATGGGTTATGTTGATTGTGTTTTGCCACTCACCTACCGCTGGCGTGGTGGGCATCCGGCCACCCGGGTGACAACACCCGGCCAGAATAGCCTGTCAAATCGGGGCCGCAGCAGGTAAAATGCGCCCCCTTGCGATGAGTGCCAGCGGTCTGGCGCATCACCACGCACCCGCAACCCCGAGCGCCCGCAGCCCCGAGAGGGGACCGCATGCCAATGAGAGAGTAACGGATATGTCCATCAACTGGTTCCCCGGCCACATGCACAAGGCCCGCAAAGAGATTGCAGAGGTCATGCCCCAGGTCGATGTCATCATCGAGATGCTCGACGCCCGCATCCCCTTCTCCAGCGAGAACCCCCTGGTGCCGGAGCTGCGCGGGGAGACGCCGGTGATCAAGGTGCTCAACAAGGCAGACCTTGCCGACCCCGAGATCACCGCGCTTTGGGTGGCCCACATGGAGCAGGAGAAGGGGATCAAGGCACTGCCCCTGACCCAGCAGGAGCCGGAGAAGATTAAGCAACTGCTGACCCTGTGCCACGAGATGCTGCCGGAGCGCAACTTCGAGCTGCGCGGGGTGCGCGCCATGATCATGGGCATCCCCAACGTGGGCAAGTCCACCCTGATCAACACCCTGGCGGGGCGGATCATCGCCAAGACCGGCAACGAGGCGGGGGTGACCAAGTCCCAGCAGCGGATCAAGCTCGACAACCACGTCATCCTGACGGACACCCCTGGCTTCCTGTGGCCCAAGCTCAACCCGCCCTCCTGCGGTTATCGACTGGCGATCACGGCGGCCATCAAGGATACCGTCTTCGATTACGCCGACATCGCCATGTTTGCCGCCGACTACTTCATCAAGGCCTATCCGGAGCGCATCAAGGCACGCTACCAGCTGAGCGAGCTGCCGGAGACCGAGATCGAGCTGCTGGATCTCATTGCCCGTCAGCGCGGCTTCATGCGCAAGGGGGGGCTTGCGGATCTGCACAAGGCCTCGGAAATCCTGGTCAATGAATTCCGGTCCGGCATGCTGGGGCGGATCTCCCTGGAGACGCCAGAGATGGTGAGCCTCGAGATAGTGGAAGCCCAGGCCGAGGCTGAGCAGAAAGCCAGGGAGAAGGCGGAGCGGGAAGAGGAGCGCCAGGCCCGGGCTCGTCGCAAGTACGCCAAGAAGCGCCAGCGCTGACCGGCGTTGTGCACGATAGGTTGTGCTTGATAGAAAGAAGAGGCGGCCCTGGGTCGCCTCTTCTGGTCATGGCGCTCTGGCGTGAGGGAGGCACAGGGTCGATATTCAACCGCCCGCTTCTCCTTATCATGACCAAGGTGCCGGCCAATCAAGGGGATGAGGCTCCCGTCAGGGGAGGGCCTTGCCGCGTTGCCATCACGGTGGGCAGAAAAACCTTGCGACCCAGCCTCAGTGCCGATTGACAAAGGCACAGGCGGTGGCATGATGCGCTCGCATTTTGCCTCTCCCCACGGTTCTATCCATGACCACATACTCCCGCCCGGTGCTGCTCCTGCTCTGTGGCCTGCTGTTGCTGACCCTGGCCATCGCGGTATTGAACACCCTGGTGCCGCTCTGGCTCGCCCATGAGCATCTGCCCACCTGGCATGTCGGTATGGTCGGCTCCTCCTATTTCACCGGCAACCTGCTGGGAACCCTGCTGGCGGGCAGACTCATCGCCCGCTGCGGCTTCAATCGCAGTTACTACCTGGCGAGTGCGCTCTTTGCCGCAGGCTGCGTCGGGCTCGGCATTACCGTGGCGTTCTGGAGCTGGCTCGCCTGGCGATTCATCGCCGGAGTCGGCTGCGCCATGATCTGGGTGGTGGTGGATAGCGCGCTGATGTGCAGCGGCAACGCCCGCAATCGGGGTCGCCTGCTGGCTGCCTACATGATGGTCTATTACGTGGGCACTGTGCTTGGGCAACTGCTGGTGAGCAAGGTGCCGACGTCGCTGATGGCGGTGCTGCCCTGGGTGACTGCCCTGGTGTTGGCGGCCATGCTGCCGCTCTTGTTCACCCGCATCGCCAGTCCGTCAGGCAACCACCAGGCCAGGACTCCGGTCTGGCCGATGCTGCGCCTGCGTCAGGCGCGTCTGGGGGTGAACGGCTGCATCCTCTCCGGCATCGTGCTGGGGGTGCTTTATGGTCTGATGCCGCTCTATCTGAACCACCAGGGGGTGAGCGACGGGGCCATCGGCTACTGGATGGCGGTGATGGTAAGCGCCGGCATCCTGGGGCAATGGCCGGTGGGGCGTCTGGCGGATCGTTTCGGGCGCCTGCCGGTGTTGCGGGTACAGGTGCTGGTGGTGATCCTGGGGGCCATGGCGATGCTCGGCAACGCGGCCATGGGACCGACGCTGTTCATTCTGGGGGCCGCGGGCTTCACGCTCTATCCGGTGGCCATGGCCTGGGCCTGCGAAAAGGTGGAGCAGCATCAACTGGTGGCCATGAACCAGGCGTTGCTGCTGAGCTACACCATCGGCAGCCTGCTCGGGCCGACCCTGACGGCGCTCCTGATGCAGCACTACTCGGATCATCTGCTGTTCATGGTGATTGCCGGGGTCTCCCTGGTCTATCTGCTGATGCTGCTGCGCAAGATGGGCGAGCACCCGACGCCGATGGCCCATGCCTGAGGGCAGACGGCGTCATCATCCCTGTGCACGGATATAGAAGAGGCGACCCAAGGGTCGCCTCTTTTTCGTCATGGGCCGGGTGGTGCCGCTCAACCAAACCGGTGCCTTGCTACTTCAAAGAGCGAGAGGTGCAGCGGGATCAACTGCTGCCAGTCTCGCCGGTAACCCCCTCCCGGTACGGCGGTGATGGGCAGCCCGTGGCGAAGTGCAGAGTCAAAGACCATGGCATCGCGCTGGCGCACGCCGGAGTCGCTCAGGGATAGGTAGCCCAGCTCGTCGTCCCGGTGCACATCCACCCCGGCCTGATAGAGGATGAAGTCAGGGGCGTAGAGGCGATGAGCCAGGGCGAGGGCCTGGTCCAGGGTCTCGAGATAGGCGTCGTCCTCCATGCCGCTTGGCAGGGGAAAGTCCAGATGGGAGGCCGGCTTGTGGCGGGGGAAGTTGTGTTCCCCGTGCAGGGAGAGGGTGATGATGTCGCGGCTGTCCGTGCACAGGGCGGCGCTGCCATCTCCCTGATGGACATCGAGATCCACGATCAGTACCCGCTCGCAGAGTCCCTCGTCCAGGCAGGTTCGTGCCGCGATCACCAGATCGTTGAAGAGGCAGAAGCCGCTGCCAAACCCCCGGTGTGCGTGGTGGTAGCCACCGGAGATCTGCAGTCCGCAGCCCTGCGCAAGGGCGTGGCGGCTGGCGGCCAGGGTGGCGCCGACCGAGTGCAGGGTTCGTTCAATCAGCAGGGGAGACCAGGGAAAGCCAAGCCGGCGAATGGCCCCTTCATCGAGGGTGCCGGCGAGGGCGGCCTGTACATAGGCCGCATCGTGCACCTTCTCTATCTGCTCACGGCTGGCAGGGGCGGCCTGTGCCAGCGGATAGTCGAGGGCGACGAGGCGTTCAAACAGCGCCTGGTACTTGGCCAAGGGGAAGCGGTGACGCTCGGGCAGCGTCAGGGCGGAGTAGTGGGGGTGATAGAAGATGCGCAGTGACATGAAGCATCGGCCATGAACGGGTATGAAAAAGGGGAGCCAGGCTCCCCTCGATGCAGGCGTGCGATGCGCCTTACTGCTGCTGGATCACCCAGATCTGGAAGGCTTTGCGGGTCTCCGCATCAGCCTTGTTGTACCAGCTCTGCAGCTGGGTCAGGGCTTCCGGGTTGCTCATGGCCTTGCTCGGGGCCACTTCCACCGGTGCGCTGGCGGCAGCCATCACGGCGGCGGTGGAGACGGAAACGGTCTTGGGCTGGTTGAAGGCCTTGCCCATCTTCAGCAGCTCCTGCTGATAGTCACGGGTCAGCTGGAAGCCACCCACGGTCGGCATGACGAACTGCTCGTTCTCGACGGCCTGGCCGCTGACCTTGTCCTTGAGGACCACTTTCTGCTCTTTCACGAATTGCTTGGCTTCCGCCTCGTTGCGGGGCTTCTTGTAGTCCAGCACCAGGGTCTGGTTGTCACCTGCGGTGAAGTTGATCACCAGGGGCTCGGCGGTGACCAGCTTGATCTCGCTACGGTTGGAGTAGTTGCCCTCGAAGGCCACCACCACCTGGTGCTTGCCGGCGCTGATGGGGAAGGTGCTGGTCTTGTCGAGCAGCTTGGGGTTGATGGACTCGCCATCGATGAGCTGCACCACGTAGGGATTGGTTATTTCCAGTTGGCTATTAGCCAGGGCGCTACCTGCCCACAACAGACCAGCCAGGGCCGGCACCAGAACAGTCAGTTTCATTTCATCTCCTTGAACAGTCAGGCGATTGCCCACTGAAAAATAGGGGCTCATTTTTACAGGTTTGCCCTGGAGCGGCAATAGCCGTTTATGGCGCATTCCTGCCGATGGGGGCGTCGACCCCTACTCGATTCGCCGGGTGAAGGGGGGCAGGGCGTCCAGCAGCCCCTTGCCGTAGCGCTTGGTCAACAGGCGGCGGTCGAGTATGGTCACCCGGCCCCGGTCCGCCTCTTTGCGGATGAGACGGCCGCAGGCCTGGATGAGTTTGCGGGAGGCTTCCGGCACCGTCAGTTGCAGGAAGGGGTTGCCGCCGCGCTGCTCTATCCACTCGGCGGTCGCCTCTTCCACGGGGGAGTTCGGTACCGCGAAGGGCAGCTTGGTGATCACCAGGTTGGTGAGGTAGTGGCCAGGCAGATCCAGCCCTTCCGAGAAGCTGCCGGTGCCAAAGAGGATGCTGGCCTGGCCGCCGTCGCACTTCTGTTTGTGCAAGAGGAGCAGGGCGCTGCGGGACGCTTCCCCCTGTACCAGGAGCGACATCCCCTTGGTCCGCAGCCCCACCGCCACCTCGTTCATCTGGCGATAGGAGGAGAAGAGCACCAGGCTGGCCTCCTTGCCTGCCAGCAGGCGGGGCAGGGTATCGATCAACTCCTGGGTGAAGGCGGGGGCACTGGGTTCATGGGCCATCTTGGGCAGATAGAGTTCGGCCTTGTGGTAGTCGAAGGGGGAGCGCAGCCGCAGATAGCGGGTGCCGTCATGCTCCTTGAGCCCCACCTGGTGGCGAAAATAACTGAAGGAGGAGAGGGCGGTGAGGGTCGCCGACACCAGCACGGCCCCGAGACAGCGGGACCAGAGCCACTCCTCCAGCAGATACCCCACCTCGATGGGGGAGGCGTGCAGCCAAATGTCCCCGTCCTCGCTTCTGGCCATCCAGCGGGCGAGGGGGGTCTTGCCGGTGGGAACATGGCGGCTCAGCATCTCCCAGAGGGCGCAGAAGCTCTCGAGCCGTTGCAAGTGAAAACCGCTCTCCGCCAGCAGAGGCTCGGCCTCCTTGCGACGGATGTCGCCATCCTTGAGCGCCTCGCCGATGGCCCCCTGCATTCTGTCCAGCGCCCGCAACGCCTTCTTGCTCGCCTCCTTGAGGTTTTCCGCCAGCATGGGCAGGGGATCCGGCAGCACCCCATCGGCGAATCTGTGGTGGGGCTCGCCGCCAAAGAGGTGATCATTGCTGGCGAGCCACTGCTCGAGGGCCTTGAGATCCGGCTGGAGAGAGGCCAGGGCATCCTGCAGTTTGAGCTGGGGATCGAGCAGGCTCTCCTTGTTCAGCGTCCTGGCCAGCTTGCCCGCGCTTTGCACCAGCTTTTCCAGCCAGCGGCGGGATCCCTTGATGCTGGCGCTGGCGGCGCCGTGATCCCGGGCGATGGTGGGCAGGTGATGGGCTTCGTCCAGCACATAGATGCACTCGTCCGGCGGCGGCAATATGATGCCGCCACCCATGGTGAGGTCGGAGAGCAGCAGGGCGTGGTTGACCACCAGCACGTCTGCCGCGTCCATGTCGTTGCGGGCCCGATGGAAAGGGCAGTGCTGATGGTGGCTCAGGGCCTTGTTGCAGGTGTGGCGGTCGGCGGTGATGCGATCCCAGCAAGGGTCTGGAATGGGTTTGGGCCAGTTGTCCCGATCCCCGTCCCACTTGCCTTCGGTGTAGGCCTGCCACAGCCCCTGGTAGCACGCTTTGTCAGCATCCGATGGCTTGTGTCTGCTCAATGCGCCGAAGTCGAGTTCGAAATTGGCCATCTCGCTGCCGTTTGCCGCCTGCTCCAGCAGGTGCTCGCAGCAGTAGCGCTGGCGCCCCTTGACCAGCATGAAACGAAACGGCAGCTCGCTGTGACGGTGATAAAAGGGGAGATCCTTGTGGATGAGCTGCTCCTGCAGGGCCACGGTGGCGGTGGAGATGATGAGCTTCTTCTGGGTGAGCCGCGCCACCGGGATGGCGCCCTGGGCATAGGAGAGGGATTTGCCGATACCGGTGCCCGCCTCGGCCACCAGGATACGGCGAGACCTGTCGTACTCCCCGGTGAGGGTCTTGGCTATCTCGGCCACCAGGAAGTTCTGCTCCCTGCGGGGCACAAAGCCGGGCAGGCCGTCGGCTATCTGGCGATAGGTAGCGCGAATACTGGCTTTGAGACGGGTCGATAACATGGCTTGGCGGGTCATGGCTGGGATTGGAGTGACAGGATACCCGCAACCCGGCGCCCGGGTCGAGGCAGGGATGACAGCCCCTTGCATGGCCGCCGCCAAATATGCCAACACAGCGGTTGGGGATGGACGACTCCCCTCAGCCGGCATAAAAAAGCAGCGTTTTTCGCTACAAACGTTGTCCTCGCATCGAGGGAATGGGGTGGGACCTGGATCACATTTTTTCCCCTATGACTATGGAATCACGGGAAAGTTCCAAGTTTTTTCATTGCGGATTGCAAAACCCGGTGCTAGTCTCAGGCCCCATAGTGATGCAAAGAACATCGCTAACACAGGGAATAACAACAACTTAGTGTTTAATTACAGTAGGCATTGGAAACTATGAAAAAGACAATTCTGGCTATTGCTATCCCGGCTCTGTTTGCATCCGCAGCTAACGCTGCCGTCATCTATGACAAAGACGGTACCACCTTCGACATCTACGGTCGTGTACATGCCCAGTACTTCGGCGAGTACGACTCCTACGATGCAGACGCAGATTCTTACTCCAAGAATGATGGTGAGCTGACCACCTATGCCCGTCTGGGCTGGTCCGGTAAAATGGCTCTGAATGACACCTGGTCTGGCGTTGCCAAAACTGAGTGGCAACTGGCCTCCGAAAACTCCTATGACAGCGACAAGCGTGAGCTGGAGGTTCGTCACATCTATGCTGGCTTCGATGGTTCCCAGTATGGCCAGTTCCTGTTTGGTCAGACAGAAACTGCTTTCTACAATGCAACCGTCGCCAAGACCGATATCTTCAACGACTACGGTGACAAGGCCAACGTCTATGATGGTCGTCAAGAAGGTCAGGCTATCTATAACGGTCAGTGGAACGGTTTTGGCCTGAAAGGTGGCTACATCACCAACAACGGCAGCTATGATGCGAACTACGCTGGCTGGTCTGGTGTTGAAGGTAAAATGGACCACGGCTACACCCTGGGCGCAACCTATGACTTCGACTTTGGTCTGGGTCTGGCCGCAGGTTACGAGTCCAAGAGCTTCGAAGATGCCTCCAGCCTCACCATCACTTCCGAAAACGGTACTTTCAGTCGCGCTGATCTGACCGACAAGAATGACTGGGCTGTTGCCGCAAGCTACACCTATCAGGGTTTCTACTTCGCTGCCCTGTATAACGAATCCACCTACAAGTTCGACGGCTTCAACGATGCCAAGGCGCGTGGCTACGAGCTGGCTGCTTCCTACAACGTAGACGCCTGGACCTTCCTGGCTGGCTACAACTTCGCTGAAGCGAAAGTGGAAGGTGTAACTTCTTACGAAGACACCGTAGATTTCACCTCCATGGGTGTTGAATACGCCTTCAACTCCAAGCTGAAAGCTTACACCGAATACAAAATCCAAGGCCTGAGTCAGCAAGATGACGAGTGGACTGTTGGTATGCAATACAACTTCTAATCAAGGCTCCCTCTCATAGGGAATCGTGAAAGAGTTGATGAAACGGCCAAGCTTGCTTGGCCGTTTTGTTTTATCTGCCTTTCACCTCTTTCGCTTCCTTTCGACGTCCGGTGCTGCGCCAGGTCACGTTGTCTCTTTTCCGCCCTTGGCTCCTTCGTCGTAAATCGCTAGATTATTCAATTCGTTGAAGGATGGTTTGCCGACAGGGAAGGATGTCTTTGATCGATTTCACCCACCCCGAGTGGCGCGCGCTGGCACAGCAGTTGCTGAGCGGCGGTCCCCAGGCTGTTCGCGGTCGTCAATGGCAGCCGCTGATCGGCATGCTTCGGGACAACCAGTTGCTGCTGGCCCTTGGCAATCATCACTATGCGCTCACTTCTGCCGGGCACCGCTATCTGACCCGGGAGCTGATGCTGGCGAAGATGGCCAGTGCCCCGCCGGAACCCGAGGAGTGGCTGCAATCCCACGGCTGGCAACTAGGGGAGAGGGTCAACGAGCGGGTGCTGGCGGCCCTGTATCGCAAGGGGGAGGGTCATTTCAGCCCCATCGAGCAGATCGACTTCGAAGACAAGGGGATCCGGCTTTGCACTGATCTGCCCCTTCGTCTGCGGGCCGCACGGCCGTTCAGCCTGTTTCTCAGCGGCGGCACCCTGCTGGATGCCGCCCCCTGGCTCCAGACCCTGGGGGAGGTAGCGCTGCCAGCCCGCACCCTGGCGCAGCTTGGCAAGATCCTCTGGGGAGAGGGGGAGATACAGCGGGTGATCACGACCGATGCCGTCGGCGCCTTCGCCGAGTTGCCACTGCCCGCCGACGCTCTGCTGGTCTGGTATCCCGCCGAGGATCCCGGCACGCTGGAGCCCCTGATCGCCGCCTTGCCGCCCCAGACCCTCTGGAGCCACCTCACTGCCCTTGATCCGGCCGGGGTCGACAGAGTACTGGCATTGGCCCAGCGGTTGGGGAGACCGGCGAGCTGGTGGCTGCCCCGGGATCTGGTGCCCATCAAGGCGGCTTACGGGGCTCCCCTGGGGGATGGTCGGCCCTGGGAGCCGAGCCGTATCCCCCGTGCGCTGCTGGGACAGTGCAATGATCTGGTGGAGTCGAATCGGGGTCTGTCGGTCGAGGTGTGTGCCCTGGCACCGGATTGGCACGGGATTGGTTGAGGCGGCGCCGAGAAAGCGGTTTTCCCCTATGGAAGGCAGTGGTATAAAGAGCTGACGAAGCGCTCCCTGGACGGGCGCTTTTGTTTGCCAACCTACTTTGCCAGCCAACGAACTCAACGGACTACAGGGAATACCATGTTTGAAAAGGTTGTTGCCGCCCCAGCGGATCCGATCCTGGGCCTGACCGAAGCCTTCCGTGCCGACACTCGCAGCCACAAGATCAATCTGGGGGTCGGTATCTACAAGGATGAGACCGGTGCCACTCCTATCCTTCACTGCGTCAAGCAAGCCGAGCAGAAGCTCTTGACCGACGAGAAGACCAAGAACTACCTCGGTATCGAAGGCAATATCGAATACGGCCGCATCGTGCAGCAACTGCTGTTCGGCCGTGATGCCGCCCTGGTGACCAGCGGCCGCGCCAAGACGGCGCAGGCACCGGGCGGTACCGGTGCCCTGCGCATCGCCGCCGAGTTCGTGGTACGCAACAATCTCGCCAAGACCATCTGGATCTCCGATCCCACCTGGGCGAACCACGTCAGCGTGTTCCAGGCGGCCGGTTTGACCGTCAAGTGGTACAAGTACTACGACGCCGCCACCAAGGGGCTCGACTTCGCCGCCATGCAGGCCTCCCTGTCTGACGCGCAGGCGGGGGATCTGGTGCTGCTGCACGGCTGCTGCCACAACCCGACCGGTATCGACCCCACCACCGAGCAGTGGCGCGCCCTGGCCAGGCAGAGTGCCGCCGCCGGCTGGCTGCCGCTCTTTGACTTCGCCTATCAGGGCTTTGCCCGGGGTATCGAAGAGGATGCCGAAGGCCTTCGCATCTTCGCCGAGTACCACGACGAGCTGCTGGTGGCGAGCTCCTTCTCCAAGAACTTCGGCCTCTACAACGAGCGGGTCGGGGCCTTCACCCTGGTCTGCGCGACCAAGGCGGTGGCCGACGTCGCCTTCACCCAGGTGAAGACCGTCATTCGTGCCAACTACTCCAACCCGCCATCACACGGCGCCGCCGTTGTCACCACCGTGGTGAGCGACCCGGCCCTCTATGCGGAGTGGGTGGAAGAAGTGGCCGCCATGCGGGTGCGCATTCGCGAGATGCGCGAGCTGCTGGTGGAGAAGCTGGCCGAGCGGGGGGTGAACCAGGATTTCAGTTTCATCCGCGAACAGAACGGCATGTTCTCCTTCTCCGGTCTCTCCAAGGATCAGGTGGAGCGCCTCAAGAGCGAATTCGCCATCTATATCGTCGGCTCCGGCCGGATCAGCGTGGCAGGCATCACCCGCGCCAACATTGATCCCCTCTGCGACGCCATCGCCAAGGTGTTGTAAGAGAGAAGCATCTGCGCCAAGCGCCTTGCTTCAGCCATAAAAAGCCCGCCGTGTCGGCGGGCTTTTTCATTTTCAGGCATCAGCGGCGCCGCTTGCTGCTCCCCTGCAGGGAGCCGAGCACCCCGCGCATCAGCTGGCGTCCCACCTCGTTGCCGAGGGTGCGGGCCACGCTCTTGGCGGCGGTCTGCACCACCCCGTCATGCTGGCCACCACGGGGGCCGGTGCGACCGAACAGGATGCCATTCAAGGCATCCAGCAGACCGCCGCCCTGGTCGGTCTGTGGGGAAGCGGTCTCGTCACCGGCGGCGGGCGATGTCTCTTGAAGTCGCTCGAACGCGGACTCCCTGTCCTCCTGGGTGTCGTATCTGCCGTAGAGCAATGAGCCCTGAATAAGCGCCTGGCGCTCGGCCGCGCTCAGGGGGCCGATGCGGCTGGCCGGGGGCGCGATGAAGGCGCGCTCCACCACGCTGGGCCGCCCCTTCTCGTCGAGCAGGGAGATGAGCGCCTCCCCGACCCCCAGTTCAGTGATGGCTCCGGCGGCGTCGAAGGCAGGGTTGGCCCGCAGGGTGTTGGCGGCGATGCGTACCGCCTTCTGATCGCTCGGGGTGAAGGCGCGCAGGGCGTGTTGCACCCGGTTGCCAAGCTGCCCCAGCACGCTGTCGGGGATGTCGGCCGGGCTCTGGGTCACGAAATAGACGCCCACCCCCTTGGAGCGGATGAGGCGCACCACCAGCTCAATTTTCTCCAGCAGTGCCCTGGGCGCATCCTTGAACAGCAGGTGGGCCTCGTCGAAGAAGAACACCAGCTCGGGCTTTTCCGGATCCCCTATCTCGGGCAACTGTTCGAACAGCTCGGAGAGCAGCCAGAGCAGGAAGCAGGCATAGAGGCGGCTGGACTGGGTGAGCTTGCCGGCGGCCAGCACATTGATATGGCCGTGGCCCGCGCCGTCGGTCTGCATCAGATCCTGGATGTCCAGCATGGGCTCGCCGAAGAAATGATCGCCGCCCGCGCTCTCCAGGGTGAGGAGGTTGCGCAGGATGGCGCCGATGGAGGCGGTCGACACATTGCCGTAGCGGGTGGTGAGAGTCTTGGCGTGCTCCCCCGCAAACTGCACCATGGCCCGCAGGTCTTTCAGATCGAGCAGCAGCAACCCCTCGTCGTCCGCCACCTTGAACACCAGCTCCAGCACCCCGCTTTGGGTGTCGTTGAGGCCGAGCAGGCGTGCAAGCAACAGAGGCCCCATGTCGGAGACGGTGGCCCGCACCGGGTGGCCCTCTTCGGCGAAGAGATCCCAGAACAGGGTGGGGCTGGCGGCAAAGTCGGGTGCCTGAAGGCCGAGCTGGGCCAGACGGGCATCCAACTTGGCAGAGGGGGTGCCGGCGGCGCCTAGGCCGCTCAGATCCCCCTTCACGTCTGCCAGAAAGACCGGCACGCCGAGGCGGGAAAACCCCTCCGCCAGCACCTGCAGGGTGACTGTCTTGCCGGTGCCGGTGGCCCCGGTGATAAGGCCGTGGCGATTGGCCATGGCGGGGAGCAGGGAGAGGGGGTTGCCATTGGCATGGGCCAGCGTGAGCGGTTCGGCCATGGTGGGCTCCTTGTTTCGAATGGGGGTCGAAAAACAACGGGTTACAAGGAGTGTGGTGGCAGAGGCAGACGATGGCAAGGCACGCCGCCCGAGACAAGGACGGCGTGCTGGCAACCTAGCGGGGGCGGGTCAGTTTGCCCAGTTGCAACAGCAGCAGGGTGAGCAAGGCGCCAGCGGCAGCGCTCAGCACCGCCAGCAGCAGGCTGCCGAGCAGGAAGGGGGGCACCAGGATAGCCGCTTCCTGCTCCAGCCAGTGCAGGGACCAGGTGAGATGGAAGGGGGCTGGCGTCTCGTTCAGCACCAGGCAACCGGTACGATAGGCGTAGAGGTACATGAAGGGGAGTGTCAGCGGGTTGTTGAACCAGACCGCCAAGAGGGCCAGCGGCAGGTTGAAGCTGAAGGCCAGCACCAGGGCGACGGCCACCAGGGAGTGCATGGGCATGGGGACCCAGCTGGCGAACAGCCCGGCCGCCACGGCGCCACAGAGGGCCCGTGTTCCCCCTTGCCAGAGGGCGGGGGTCAGCAGTCGCTCGCCAAAGAGGGCGAACCACTTCTGTTGGCGCAGGGTATCGGGGTCAATCTTGAAGCGGGCCAACCAGCGATTCAGCATGGGCGCGCCACCTTGCGTTTTTGCCACTGGCGCACCGTGCTCAGGCGCCAGCTCGCGCGAACCAGGAGATAGCCGACGAGGGCGCTCAGCAGGGCAAGCACCAGGGAGCCCAGCAAGAGCGGCGGGGCCACCGTCTCGAACACCGACACCAGCCAGGCCCAGGTGAAGGTGATCTCGATGTGCTGGGAGGGGTGCCCCAGCAACTGGCAGCCCACCAGATAGGCGCCATAAAACAGCGGTGGCATGGTCAGGGGGTTGGAGAGCCAGACCAGGGCCACCGAGAGGGGCAGGTTGACCCGGCAGGCGATGGCGCCGCCAGCGGCCAGCAGCATCTGGCAGGGGAGGGGCACCCAGGCCATGAAGAGGCCGACCGCACAGGCACCGGCGGCGGAGCGCCGGTTGAGATGCCAGAGATTGGTATCCAGCAGCAGCTTGCCAAAGAGTCGCAAGTGCTTGTGTTCCTTGAGGGTCGCCGGGTCGGGTAGCCAGCGCTGTATGATTCGTTTGGGCATGTTCTGAACCTTGCTAAATACTTGCTCCATGGATCTGCGTCTGTTGTCGTTTGCCCTGGGGGCAAGCTCCTCACTGCTGTGGCCATGGCTGCCTTCATGGGAATGGGGTGGCCTGATGCTGCTGCTCGCGCTTCCTCTCGCCGGTGGTCGTTGCTGGCGGCTGCTGTTTCTGCTGCTCGGCATCCTCTGGATGCAGGTGAATTTGCACTACCGGCTTGCCTGGCTGGATCAACTTGGCAAAAAAACGAGCCACATCATAACCGCACACGTGCAAAGTACGGAGTCTTCGGGAGAGAAAGAGGGGGATAAATTTGCGCGCCTGCTGCTGCGCCTCGACACCCTGGACGATCGCCCCCTTACCGTGCCACCCCTGGTGCGGGTCAATGCCTATCAGGTGTTGCCGCCGTTGCCTGCCGGCAGCCGCGTCACCCTGGTGACCTCTCTCAAGCCGGCCCATGGCCTGGCCAACGGAGCGGGGATGGATGGGCGGCGCCTGCTCCTTGGCAAGGGGATCACCGCCACCGGCAACCTGCGCCGGGTCATCGCCCTGGATGCCGTGCCCCCGGGTGTGCGCGATCGCTGGCTGGCGGCGGCGAGTCGCGCCTGGGAGGGGATGGCGCAGGCCCCCCTGCTGGCAGCCCTCACCTTCGGGGAACAGGGGGGGATCACGGATGCCCAGTGGGAACTCTTTCGCGGCAGCGGCCTGACCCACATCATCGCCATCTCGGGCCAGCATATCGCTCTGGTGGCGGTGCTCGGCTGGTGGCTCGGGCGGCTGTTCGGGCTGCGCGGGGCTATCTGCGTGTCACTCCTGTTCGCGGCCACCTACAGCTGGCTGGCGGGGTTTGCGGTGGCCACCGAGCGTGCCCTCATCATGGTGCTGGTGTGGAGCCTGCTGCGCTGGCTAAAGCGGGACTGGCCGAGCCACCGGATCTGGCTGTGGGCCTTTGTGGTGCTGACATTGTGGGACCCTTTCGCCCTCTATTCGGCGGGGTTCTGGCTCTCCTTCCTGGCGGTGGCCCTGCTGTTGCTGGCGAGCCTGTTGCACGATCGCCCCGGCCTGGTGCGGCTGCAACTTCTGCTGCTGCTCGGCTTGCTGCCCCTGCAACTGCTGCTGTTCGAGGGGATGGCGCCCCTGGCGTTTCTGCTCAATCTGCTGACACTGCCGCTGTTCTGCCTTGTCATCATTCCCCTGGCGCTCATCGGCGTGCTGGTGGCGCCCCTCTCCACGTTGCTGGCCCACGGCCTGCTCTGGGTCTCCGCCTTCGGCCTGGAGTGGGTGCTGTGGGGGCTCACGCAGCTGGCGGATCGCCTGCAGCTCTGGTGGCCGGTGCCCGGCTGGCTGATGCCCGCCAGCGCCCTGCTGATCCTGCAGTGGACGGGATGGCACCTGCCGGGAGGGCGCGCCCTGGGGGGGCCGGTGGCGGCGGCCCTGCTGCTCGCCCTCTGGCCTGCTCCCGCTTCCTGGCAGGTGCGGGTGCTGGACGTGGGGCAGGGGCTCTCGGTGCTCGTCACCCGGGGGGATCGGGCCATCCTGTTTGATACCGGGGATCGCTACCCCGGGGGCTACAACATGGCGGATGCGGCCATCCTGCCCCTGCTCAACCGGCTCGGCATCCGGGTGATCGACACCCTGATCATCAGCCACAGAGACAGGGATCACGCGGGCAACCGGCAGGCTCTGCTGCAGAGCATGGCGGTACGCCGGGAGCTCTCCTCCTTCCCCTTTGCACCGGCTACCCAGGCCTGCCGCCGAGGTCAGCAGTGGCACTGGCAGGGGCTGGATGTGCGGGTGCTCTGGCCCCTGGCAGCCGGGGCGGGGCGCAACAACGACAGTTGCGTGGTGCTGCTGGACGACGGGCGCCATCGGCTGCTGCTGAGCGGCGACATCGAGCAACAGGCGGAGCGCCGCCTGCAGGCGCTGGCGCTGGAGGAGGTGGAGGGCGCGGGGCTGGCCAGCACCCTGCTGGTGAGCCCGCACCATGGCAGTCGCACCTCCTCCACGGCCCCCTTCGTGGCGGCGGTGAAACCTGCCTTCGTTGTGCACAGCGCAGGCTTCATGAACCAGTGGGGCTTTCCCCGCCCCGAGGTGGTGGCGCGATACCAGGGGGCGCGGCAGTGGGTCACGGGGGAGGCGGGCGCCATCCTGATCGAGCCGGGGGACGCGGGGCTCAGGATCCGGGCCGAGCGGGAGCAGGGGCCCTGGTACCGGCGTGGCGGCCCCTGGTGGCAGCCGCAGGTATGGGGAAGTGAGTGAGGGTCCGGTGAGCCTGCCCGGCAAGGGGCGGCCTTCATTTGTGACCCGGGTTGTAGCCATCGCGCCAGCGGCGCTTGGTGTAGCTCCAAGGTTTGGCTAGAATAGCCCGTCATTTCCCTTATTAACGGCTATTCATGCAACAAGAAACCTCACAAGAGAGCTGGACCGTCTTCAAGCGCCTGCTCGGTTATGTCCGGGATCGCAAGCTGGGTCTGGTGGGCGGCATCATTGGCATGCTGGGTTATGCGGCCGTGGATACCACCTTCGTCTACTCCATCAAACCGCTCATCGATCAGGGGCTCAACGGCAACGACAGCAGCGTGCTCAAGTGGATGCCCCTCTTCGTCCTCGGCATCGTGGCTCTGCGCGGCTGCGCCGCCTTCCTCTCCAACTACTGCATGGCCTGGGTCGGCAACCACGTGGTGATGCGCCTGCAGCAGCAGGTGTTCAGCCACCTGATGGCCATGCCCATGAGCTTCTTCGACCGCCAGAACACCGGCAACCTGCTCTCCAAGGTGACCTATGACGCCGGTCAGGTGTCGTCCGCCGCGAGCTCGACCCTGGTCTCTCTGGTGCGGGAAGGGGCCACCGTCATCGGCCTGCTGGGCCTGATGTTCTGGCACTCCTGGCAGTTGTCGGTGATCTTCCTGGTGGTGGGGCCCCTGGTCGGGATCCTCATCAGCATCATCAGCCGACGTTTTCGCAAGATAAGCCGCCACATCCAGCAGGCGGTGGGTGACATCACCACCTCCACCGAGCAGATGCTCAAGGGGCACAAAGAGGTGCTGATGTTCGGGGGTCAGGAGGTGGAGGACAAGCGCTTCTACCAGGTGAGCAACCGGATGCGCCAGCAGACCATGAAGATGGTCGCCGCCGACGCCATCGGCAGCCCCATCGTCCAGATGGTGGCCTCCGTGGCTCTTGCGGTCTTCCTCTATGTCGCCACCATCGACAGCGTCAAGGCGACCCTGACTGCGGGCACCTTCACCGTCATGGTCACCTCCATGATGATGCTGCTCAAGCCGCTGAAAAGCCTGACCGACGTGAACAACCAGTTCCAGCGCGGCATCACCGCCTGCCAGAGCCTGTTCGGTCTGCTGGACTCCACCCCGGAGCAGGACACCGGCACCCGCACCCTGGAACGTGCCCGAGGTGAAATCGAGTTTCGCAACGTCACCTTCACCTACCCGACCAAGGAGACACCAGCGCTGCGCAACATCAGCTTCAAGGTGGAGGCAGGCAAATCGGTGGCCCTGGTGGGGCGTTCCGGTTCCGGCAAGAGCACCATCGCGAGCCTCCTGACCCGCTTCTATGACATCGAAGAGGGGGAAATTCTGCTGGATGGCGTCAACATCCGCGAATACCGCCTGAGCGAGCTGCGCAAGCAGTACGCCCTGGTCTCCCAGCACGTGCACCTCTTCAACGACTCCGTGGCCAACAACATCGCCTACGCGGCGGAAGAGAAGTACAGCCGCGACGAGATCAAGCAGGCGGCCCGCATCGCCCATGCGGACGACTTCGTCAGCAAGATGCCGGAAGGCTATGACACCGTCATCGGCGAGAACGGCGCCTCCCTCTCCGGCGGCCAGCGCCAGCGCATCGCCATCGCCCGCGCCCTGCTGCGGGACTCCCCGGTGCTGCTGCTGGACGAAGCCACCTCGGCCCTGGACACCGAGTCCGAGCGCCACATCCAGGCGGCCATCGACGAGCTGTGCAAGGCGCGCACTTCCCTCGTGATCGCCCACCGCCTCTCCACCATCGAGAAGGCGGACGAGATCCTGGTGATCGACGAGGGACACATCGTCGAGCGCGGCAACCACCAAACCCTGATGGACATGCATGGTACTTATGCCCAGCTGCGGGCCATTCAGTTTGGTAATACAGCCACGGGTAACCAGGGCTGATGCTGGCCAGACTCTGGTACGGGAACAGCCTCTGGCGTTGGGGGCTGGCCCCCTTCGCCCTGCTGTTTGCCCTGGTCAGCGGCGTCCGCCGTCTGGGGTATCGCCGGGGCTGGCTCAGCGCCTATCGGGCCACCCTGCCGGTGGTGGTGGTGGGCAATCTCTCGGTGGGGGGCAACGGCAAGACCCCGGTGGTGGTCTGGCTGGTGGAACAACTCCAGGCCCGGGGCTGGCGCCCAGGCGTGGTCAGCCGCGGCTATGGCGGCAAGGCGCCCCATTACCCCTATCGACTGGATGAGAGCAGCACCCCGGCCGAGGCCGGGGATGAGCCCGTGCTCATCGCAAGGCGCTGCGGCTGCCCCGTGGCGGTGGCCCCCAGACGGGCTGATGCTGTGCGGTTGCTGGAGCAAAGCGGTGAGGTGGACATCATCGTGACCGACGACGGCCTGCAGCACTATGCCCTGGCCCGTGACATCGAACTGGTGGTGGTGGACGGGGCGCGCCGCTTTGGCAATGGCTGTCTGCTGCCCATGGGGCCGCTGCGCGAGCCCACGACCCGCCTCAAGCGGGTGGACGCCATCATCTGCAACGGCGGCGAACCCGCCCGTGGCGAGTACGCCATGCGCCTGGTGCCGGATACCCTGCGCCGGGTGTGCGACGATGCGCCTCTCACGGCCCCTTTCTCGGGGCCGGTGGATGCCCTGGCAGGCATCGGCCATCCCCCCCGTTTCTTCGCCACCCTGACCGCCCTTGGTTACGAGCTGGTGCAGAGCGTCGGCTACGGGGATCACCAGGCGTTCGACGCCGCCGAGCTGCTGGCCCGCTTCGGCCAGCGCCCCTTGCTGATGACCGAGAAGGATGCGGTCAAGTGCCGCCCCTTCGCCCCGGACAACTGGTGGTATCTGCCGGTCAGCGCCGAGCTGCCCGATGCCCTGGGAGAGGCGCTGCTGCGCACCCTGGGCCCGCAGCCCGGAAGAAGGAACGGGCACCAGGCGCCCTGACGGGCGCCACCGGATTGGAACAGACGGCCAGCGCCCGGACTCGGGGGCTGGCCCTGCACATTGACATGCCAGGCAAGATCGCCTGTGGGAAATCGTTAAAGGAGTTTCGTTGTGGCACTGGATATTAAACTGCTCGACATCATCGCCTGCCCGGTCTGCAAGGGGAAACTGCACTATCAAGCGCACGCCGAGGGCCCTCAGGAGCTCATCTGCCGCTTCGACAGACTGGCCTATCCCCTGGAGGAGGGGATCCCGGTGCTGCTGGAGAACCGGGCCCGTCACCTGGCGCTGGAAGAGCTGAAGCCATGAGTTTCGTCGTCGTCATTCCTGCCCGTTACGCCTCCACCCGGCTGCCGGGCAAGCCGCTGGCCGACATTCACGGCAAGCCCATGGTGCAGCACGTGGTGGAGAAGGCCCTGCAATCGGGCGCCGATCGGGTGATCGTCGCCACCGATGACGAGCGGGTGCAGCAGGCTCTGGCCCCCTTTGCCGCCGCTGCCGGGTTCGAGGTGTGCATGACCTCACCGGATCACCAGTCCGGCACCGAGCGTCTGGCCGAGGTGTGCCGTCACTACGGCTTTGCCGCCGACACTATCATCGTCAACGTGCAGGGGGACGAGCCCCTCATTCCCCCTGTCATCATCCGCCAGGTGGCGGACAACCTGGCCGCGGCCAGCGCGCCCATGGCGACGCTGTCGGTGCCGATCAGGGATGCCGAAGAGGCGTTCAATCCCAATGCCGTCAAGGTGGTGACCGACCGGGAGGGGTATGCCCTCTATTTCAGTCGCGCCAGCATCCCCTGGGATCGGGACCGCTTTGCCCAGAGCCGCGAGCAGATTGGCGATCACTACCAGCGCCACATCGGCATCTACGCCTATCGCGCCGGCTTCATCCAGCGTTACGTGGACTGGGCGCCGAGCGTGCTCGAGCAGGTCGAAGCCCTGGAGCAGCTACGGGTGCTCTGGTACGGGGAGAAGATCCACGTGGCCCAGGCGCTGCAAGCCCCGCCGGTGGGGGTGGACACCCAGGCCGATCTCGACAAGGTGCGAGCGCTGCTGGCCGGTTGAGGCTGGCGGAACGGCTTTGATGCAACACGGCGCCCCAGGGCGCCGTTTTTTAATTGATTCTTTGTGTAATAATTTGATTTAAAACGGATTTTACGAGCAATTTCAAACTTTTCCCGCCCATGGTTTGCCAAATCATCGAGTTTGGTTATGATGCAAGACGCCGTGTTAACCCTAACTGGCATATAACGAGATAAAAAACGGGGTGTTTGGGTGATTAATGTATTCCTGGTCGATGATCATGAGTTGGTGCGTACAGGGATAAGACGCATTTTGGAAGACGTCCGCGGGATCAAGGTGGTAGGCGAGGCGCAGAGCGGGGAAACCGCGGTGGCCTTCTGTCGGCAACATCACCCCGATGTGATCCTGATGGACATGAACATGCCGGGCATCGGCGGTCTGGAAGCGACCCGCAAGATCCTGCGGATCCGCCCCGATGTACGCATCATAGTGCTGACCATTCATTCAGAAAATCCGTTCCCTACCAAGGTGATGCAGGCGGGCGCCGCCGGGTACCTCACCAAGGGGGCCGCGCCGGACGAGATGATCCACGCCATTCGCCTGGTTCACTCCGGTCAGCGCTACATCTCCCCGGAGATCGCCCAGCAGATGGCCCTGAGCCAGTTCGCCTCCGCCGACGAGAACCCCTTCAAGTCCCTCTCCGAGCGGGAGCTGCAGATCATGATGATGATCACCAAGGGGCAGAAGGTGACCGACATCTCCGAGCAACTCAACCTGAGCCCGAAGACGGTCAACAGCTACCGCTACCGCCTGTTCAGCAAGCTGGGGATCAACGGCGACGTGGAGCTGACCCATCTGGCCATTCGTTATGGCATGCTGGATGCCGATACCCTGTAACGGGGGCGTGTGGACACCAAAGGCGGCACCGGCCGCCTTTTGCTTTTTGCAGGCTGTGGGCAGTATGCTCTCCCCGTCTTTTTGCATTCATCCGTTGAGTCGAGTTGCCGATGACCCTCTCTCCCGAGCCCCATTTTGACAGCAAGGCATTCCTGAGTGCCGTCACCCACCAGAGCGGTGTCTACCGCATGTACGACAGCGGCGGCACCGTCATCTACGTGGGCAAGGCCAAGGATCTGAAAAAACGGCTCGCCTCCTACTTTCGGGCCAACGTCGACAGCATCAAGACCCGCACCCTGGTGCGCCAGATTGCCGATGTGCAGGTAACGGTCACCCACACCGAGACCGAGGCGCTGATCCTCGAGCACAACCTCATCAAGCAGTACCAGCCCCGCTACAACGTGCTGCTGCGGGATGACAAGTCCTACCCCTGGATCATCATCACCGACCATCGGCACCCGCGCATCGGCGTCCATCGCGGCGCCCGCAAGGTGAAGGGGGAGTATTTCGGCCCTTACCCCTCCGGTGGCGCGGTACGCGAGAGCCTGCACCTGATGCAGAAGATCTTCCCGGTGCGTCAGTGCGAGGATGCGGTCTATGCCAACCGTACCCGCCCCTGCCTGCTCTACCAGCTCAAGCGCTGCGCCGGCCCCTGCGTGGCCGGGCTGGTGAGCGAGGCCGAATATGCCCAGCAGGTGGCGCTGGCCAAGCTGTTCCTCGCGGGCAAGAACCAGCAGGTGATCGGCGAACTGGTGGGCAAGATGGAGTCCGCCAGCGGCGATCTGCGCTTCGAGGAGGCGGCCCGCTACCGGGATCAGATCCAGGCCCTGCGCCGGGTCACCGAGCAGCAGTCGGTGAGCGGCAACGTGCTGGACGAGCTCGACGTGGTGGGGGTGGCCTTCGAGCAGGGGACCGCCTGCATCCACGTGCTCTTCATCCGCCAGGGCAAGGTGCTGGGATCGCGCAGTTACTTCCCGAAAGTGCCGGCCGATACCCCGCTTGACGAGGTGGTGCAATCCTTCCTGCTGCAGTTCTATCTGTCGGGGCAGGGGGGACGGCAGATCCCGAGCGAGGTGCTGCTGGACGTGGCGCTGGAGGATGAGAGCGTCATCGCCGATACCCTGAGCCAGACCGCCGGCTACAAGGTGCGGGTGGTGAGCCGGACGCGCAGCCAACGGGCCCGCTTCATTAAGCTTGCCTCCATCAACGCCCAGACCGCGCTGCGCTCGCGCCTCGCCCACAAGAGCACCATCACCGCCCGTTACGATCAGCTGGAGGAGCTGCTGGAGCTCGAGACCCCCATCGCCCGCATGGAGTGCTTCGATATCTCCCACACCATGGGGGAGCGCACCGTGGCCTCCTGCGTGGTGTTCAACCGGGAGGGGCCGCTCTCCTCGGAATACCGCCGCTTCAACATCGACGGTATCACCGGCGGGGATGACTATGCCGCCATGGAGCAGGCGCTGGAGCGTCGCTTTGGCAAGCAGCAGGAGCCGGACAAGGTGCCGGATGTGCTGTTCATCGACGGCGGTCTCGGCCAGTTGCGCCGCGCGGAGGAGATCCTGGCGCGCCAGCTGGAGTTTCTCGGCGGCAAATACCCGCTGCTGGTGGGCATCGCCAAGGGGGTGACCCGCAAGGCGGGGTTGGAGACCCTGATCCTGGGGGACAGCCACGAAGAGCTGCATTTGCCGGCGGACATGCCCGCCTTGCACCTCATCCAGCACATTCGCGACGAATCCCACCGCTTTGCCATCACCGGCCACCGGGCCAGGCGGGCAAAGGCCCGCACCACCAGTACCCTGGAAGAGATTCCCGGGGTGGGGCCGAAACGGCGGCAGGCGCTGCTCAAATACCTGGGGGGTTTGCAGGAGGTGAAAAAAGCCGGGGTGGACGAGCTCGCCAAGGTGCCCGGCATCAGCCAGGAGCTGGCCCAGTCCATCCACGACGCATTGCACTCGCTCTAACGCTGCCTTTGGTGTGAAGGTGGTCACGCCAGGGGGCATCAGGGCGTGCCGCCTGCGCACAAGAGCCGTGACGCAGGGGGCTCCCAAATGCCATAATGACCGGCATCCTGAGGTTATTGATGGATTAATGGACCAAGGCGGGCGCCAGTTCGGTTGCATCCGCGATCGGCTTGGGGCTACCATGTAGCGGCATACAAGAAGTGGCTGAAAATAATGACAAATATTCCTAACCTGCTGACGTTCTTTCGGATTTTGCTCATCCCCGTCTTCGTCATCCTGTTCTACCTTCCCTATCAGTGGTCCTACATGGCGGCGGCCATCGTCTTTATCCTGGCGGCCGCAACCGACTGGTTTGACGGCTATCTTGCCCGCAAGCTGAACCAGTCCACCGCCTTTGGCGCCTTCCTCGATCCGGTGGCCGACAAGATCATGGTGGCGGCGGCCCTGGTGGTCATCGTCGAGCACTACAACACCGTCTGGGTCACCATCCCCGCCATGACCATGATTGGCCGGGAGATCATCATCTCCGCCCTGCGTGAATGGATGGCCGAGCTTGGCAAGCGCTCCTCGGTGGCCGTCAGCTGGATTGGCAAATGGAAGACCATGATCCAGATGGTGTCGCTCACCGGCCTCATCTGGCAATACGACATCTGGATGGTGTGGCTCGCCTATGTGCTGCTCTACGTGGCCACCGTGCTCACCTTCTGGTCCATGTTCCAGTACATGAAGGCCGCCTGGGGCGATCTCAGCTACCACTCCCGGTTCTAGTCCCGACGGGAAGATGGCCGTTTCTCTGCCACTGGCGCCGAGAAACGGCCATGAGCTGCAAAAGTGTGGGAAAAGGGTAAAAAACACCCGAACGATCAGCGTATTAAATGTTTTTGGTTGACTGGGCGGGGAACATCGCTAGAATGCGTTCTCACAGTCAGGCAGTCAGCCAGACCGATGCGGGAATAGCTCAGTTGGTAGAGCACGACCTTGCCAAGGTCGGGGTCGCGAGTTCGAGTCTCGTTTCCCGCTCCAAATTCAGACAATAGAGAGTTCCTCTCTTTTGCATGGCGCGTTAGCAAAGCGGTTATGCAGCGGATTGCAAATCCGTTTAGTCCGGTTCGACTCCGGAACGTGCCTCCATATTGACAAGCCCGCACGCGGACTTGATACCGATTGCGGTGCCTGAGTGGTGAAATCGGTAGACACAAGGGATTTAAAATCCCTCGACGTTCGCGTCGTGCCGGTTCGATTCCGGCCTCAGGCACCATTAAAATTGAAGAAAAAGCCTTACAGATTAAACAGATACGACGCTTCATTGCGTCGTTTTTGTTTTACCCCCCCCAGAATTTCTTTCCCACTTTTGCTGAATTGGCCATTTCCTGTCCAGGTGACTTGTTGCTCCCTGTGATTTGCTGTAATCGGCTGGCTGAGTGCTCCGACATAGGCAAGCACATGTGTCTTGACACTGCGCCGAGGTTGTCTAGGGATGGTCTTTGGTACTGAAGCTAGCGCGGCTTGTTATGGCGCCTGGGCCTCGCGTTTCGTTGGCCAGCAAACAGATTTGAATCCTATGGTTGTATTCATTTTCCCGGGCTGGTCTTGTGGACAAGTTCGGCAATCCAGTCAGCAAATGCACGCACGGCAGGAGACAGAAAACGCTGATGGGGATAAAGCAATGTGACTGGCACCGATGGCGGTTGCCAATCTGCTAGCACCTCGATGAGCCTTCCTGCCTGCAGGTGCTCCAGTACAACATTCTCGGCAAGCTGGATGAGGCCAAAGCCATCGAGGCACATCTTGATATAAAGCCCCGTGTCATTGACGGCTGCGGTGCCGCTCACAGTAACCGATAGAGTCTCTTTACCGCGGACAAAGCGCATTTCGTTTGCATGCCTGGCGAGGCCCGAAAAGTAGTGGACCGCCTGGTGCACAGACAGTTCTTCAGGGGACTGGGGAACACCGTTTTCGTGAAGGTATTCAGGCGAGGCGCAGGTTACCCACCGAAACCTGCCAAGGGGACGAGCAACAAGGGTGGAGTTATTCAGCTCTCCTGTTCTGATCACGCAGTCCACACCTTCCTGAACAAGATCAACCTGCCGGTCACTCACACCTATCATCAGGTAGATATCTGGATAACGTTGGTGAAAGTCTCTGAGATTCGGCATGACGATGGAATGTGCTATCCCGCTCGGCATATCAACCCGCAAACGCCCCTGTGGCCGCTTGATAGCCTCCGTCAGGCTGGACTCGGCATGTTCAATCAATGAGAGTATTTCCCTGCACTGGCCAAGATACTGCAGGCCTTCAGGGGTGAGGTTCACCCGCCTCGTTGTTCTGTTCAGCAGGCGCACCTGCAGGTATTTTTCGAGGTTTTTAATCGTACTGCTGACTGTCGAGGAAGGCAGTGAGAGGGTCTCTGCTGCCTGCACGAAGCTTCCGGTCTCAGCAACCCGCATAAAGATCTGCATAGCTTGAATACGATCCACAGCCCTTCTCCCTTGAGACGATAACTCTACCGATAGTTCCCATGATTATTCGAAGATCATGAATTATGAAAACAGTTTGGTCATCTTTTTCAGGGTAATAGAGTGCCGTATCTTTTTGCCATTGGCTAGAAAAGAGGCTCTTGAAATGACCGGATAAGTTAGAAATATTGTTAATAATCAAGATGTAATACCAGATTCAATCTTGATCAAGGGGGCCACGATCCTCAGCATGGATGAGAGCGTGGGTAACATTGAACGTGGAGACATTCTGATCAGTGGATCAACCATTACGGCCATAGGCGAGAATCTGGAGGCGAATGGTGCCCGTATCATCAATGCTACGAACATGATCGCCATGCCGGGGATGGTGGATTCTCATCGCCACTCCTGGGAGGGACAACTGCGCCGCATCAATCCGAATGCCACTTGTCTGGAAGACTACAGCAACGCCACGCACTTCTCTTTCGCCAAGTACTATCGCCCTGCCGATATGTATATCGGCAACCTGCTGACGGCACTGGGCTGCATTGATGCAGGCATCACCACCGTCATTGACAATTCCCATAACAGCCGCACCGCAGCCCATTCGGACGCCGCCGTCGAGGCCCTGCTGGATGCAGGGATCCGTGCCATACACGCCTCCGGCGCACCGGTATCGGGGGAATGGGACAAGGCTCATTGGCCGGGTAACTGGCAACGCCTGCAAGAGAAATATTTCAAGGACAACCCAGAGAGCCTGGTTTCCCTTGCTGTCATGGCCCAGCTGGAGCCTGCATTGTGGGCCGAGGCTCGCAGGCTGGAACTGCCGATCGTCACTGAATTCTTTGGTTCTTTTATGGCGTCTGAGCTGGAGTCACTGCATCGGCGCGGTCTGCTCGGCCCGGACAATATTTTCAATCACTGTACGTCACTGCCAGATGAGGGATGGAAGATCCTGCGAGAAGCCGGTGTCCGGGTGAATGTCTGCCCGCGCTCCGATGCGCACTATGGCATCGAGGACGGTATGTTTGCCATCCAGGCGGCGCAGCGTCATGGCATCAACCCTGGCCTCAGCGTCGACAATGAAACCTCTTACAGCACTGATATGTTTATGGAAATGCGCGTGGCATTTTACCTGCAACGGGTGATGGGCATGCATCAGCAGCACTGCTGCGGCTCCGACCACTCGCTGACCACGCTGCCGGCTGCCCAACTTCTCAAATCGGCGACTGTCGATGGTGCCGCCTGTGCAGGGCTGCTGGACAAGGTAGGGAGCCTGACGCCAGGAAAACAGGCGGATCTCATTCTGATCAATGTTGGCGATATCAACCTCTACCCGTCCGGCAATGCCTTTGGCACCGTGGTGCATGCGACAGAGCGCAGCAACATTGATACCGTCATGATCGGTGGACGCATCGTCAAGCAGCATGGCAAGGTGCTTGGCGTAGACAGCACGCGCCTTCGCGCCGCCATTGATGAGTCCCGTGAGCATCTGTTTGCCGCCGCCGGGTATGAGCCTGACATTTTTGCTGACGCCTTCCTGCCGCTGGCACAGGCACACTGACAGGTATGCAACCCATGAGCACACTGTATTACGTCATCGCTTTTGCCGCAGGTCTCGGGATCACGCTGCAGACAACTCTGAATAGCCAGCTGGCACGAGGACTCGGGGGCGATTCGGTCACCGCCGCATTGTTCTCCTTTGCGGCCGGTGCATTCAGCCTCGGGGTCTTCTCGCTGCTGCGTGGCGGATTATTCACCTCGCTTGCGGCCATTCCATCACAGCCTCTGTGGAGTCTGGCCGGCGGCCTGATCGGTGCTTGCGCGCTGTTCAGCTATGTCGTGCTCGCACCGAAAATCGGGTTGTCAGCCCTGCTTGGATTGGCCATCGTCGGACAGTTGCTCTCATCCCAGGTCATCGACCATTTCGGTCTGCTTGGCACCATCCAGCGTCCGGTATCTTTGATAAAGCTGGGTGGAATGTTGGTCATGCTGACCGGGCTCGTCATCATGTTGTTCGGTGATCGGTTAGCTGAGCACCTTATGCACTGATGAAGCGGCCTTCTGATGTTTTGACCTTCACGAACGTCTGCCCCGGGGCAGGCGTTCTGCTGATGGGGTTTGCATCCCGGCTCAGTTCCATGACCTGAATAGGGGGACACAAAGAGGCTCGCCTGACCTGGTCAGGCGAGCCGGCTCATATCGCGTCAGTCATCACCCCTGGACATTGACCAGGATCCGGCCGCGCACCTGGCCTGCCAGGAAGGCATCCCCCAGGGTCACGACCTGGGAAAGGGGCACTTCCCGGGTGAGGAGGTTGAGGCGGGTCAGGTCGAGATCCTCGGCCAGTCGGGCCCAGGCCTGCTGGCGCAGCGGGCGCGGTGCCATCACGCTGTCGATGCCATAGAGGGTGACGCCGCGCAGGATGAAGGGCATGACGGTGGAGGGGAAGTCCATCCCTCCCGCGAGACCGCAGGCAGCCACGGCGCCGCCGTAGCGGGTAGTGGCGCAGGCATTGGCCAGGGTGTGGCTGCCGACGGTGTCGATGACGCCGGCCCAGCGTTCCTTGCCCAGCGGGCGTCCCGGCGTGGCCAGTTCGGCGCGATCGATCACCTCGGCGGCGCCGAGGGACGTCAGATAGTCGGCCTCGTTCAGCCGCCCGGTGGCGGCCACCACTCGATAACCCAGCTTGGCCAGGAGGGTGATCGCCACGCTGCCCACGCCGCCGTTGGCGCCCGTCACCAGAATGTCACCGTCACCGGGGGTGATGCTGTGCTTCTCCAACGCCATCACGCAGAGCATGGCGGTGTACCCTGCGGTGCCGATGGCCATGGCGTCCCGGGGCTGGAAGCGCTCAGGCAGGGCAACCAGCCAGTCGCCCCGGACCCGTGCCCGCTCCGCCAGCCCGCCGCTGTGGGTCTCGCCCACGCCCCATCCGTTGAGCACCACCTTGTCGCCGGGGTGCCAGTCGGGATGCTGGCTCTCCAGCACGGTACCGGCAAAGTCGATACCGGGGATCAGAGGGAAGCGGCGTACCACGGGGGCGGCGCCGGTGAGGGCCAGGCCATCCTTGTAGTTGAGGGAAGACCACTCTACCGCCACGGTCACATCCCCGGCAGGCAACATCTCCTCGGAGAGGCTCTGGTAGCTGGCGCGATAACCCGCCTCGTCTTTCTCGATCAGAATACCGTTGAACATCTTGTCTACTCCCATTAATTGGACTGACTGACTATTAATCTTCGTAAAAAAAATCACTTTGCTAACTTCATGAAAAAATTGAGAAAAGAGAGCATGGGCTCGGTATCGCCCACCAGGCGTGCGCGCAGCACGGCCCCTTCCCAGCCGATCCAGAACTGATGGGCGAGGGCAGGGCAGTCACAATCAGGGGGCAGCTCCCCCGCCGTCACCGCGTCCCTCAGGCAGCGGGCAAGCAGCGCCTCCCAGTCGAGGAGGATCTGCTCGAGGCGCAGGCGCAGCTCGGGGGACAGCTGCACCACCTCCTGACCCAGGTTGCCCACGAGGCAGCCCCGCTGGAACGCAAACCGGGTCATGCCCCGGCAGGCGCTGTCGACGAAGGCAACAAGACGGGCCAGGGGGGGCAGGCTCTCATCCTCCAGATAGCGCGTCAGCTTGCGGCAGAAGTAGTGGTGATAGGCATCCATGACCGCCAGGGTGAAGTCGTGCTTGGTGGCGAAGTAGTGATAGAAGGAGCCCTTGGGGATCCCGGTCGACTGCAACACCCGCTCGATGGAGGTGGCGGCGATGCCCTGTTCGGTCAGCAGCTCCATGCCCCGGCGGATCAACAGATCCCGGGTGTCGGCATAGGTGTGCCCGTGCTGGGCAGGGCGGCCGCGAGGGCGGCGGGGCAGGGGGTCATTGGCTTGCATGGGGCTTATTAGACGCCTCAACTAGAAATGATGCAAGCGCGGCATCGAACGGACGAAACGAGTGGATGAGATCGGGTAGTCGAGACAAGCTGGAGCCAGCGGGGCAGAAAACAGCGAGGGCGCCAGTGGCGCCCTCGCATCGATGGGTGGCTGCGCCTCAACTGCGCAGCTTGTTGTAGACAAACAGCACGATCAGGGCGCCAACGGTGGCGATGATGATGCTCGGCAGGTTGAAGCCGGTGACCGTTCCCATCCCGAGCAGGGTGCTGACATAGCCCCCCACCATGGCGCCGACCACCCCCAGGATCACCGTCATGAAGAAACCGCCGCCATCCTTGCCCGGCATGATCCATTTAGCCAGGATGCCGACGATCAGCCCCAGTACCACCCAAGTAAGAAATCCCATGGTCATCTCCTCGTTGTGTGCAGAGAACCAGAGTATATGCAGGCATCCTGCTTGTATCCCGCCGCAGCACGGCGTGAGTCAGAAACGGTCATATGAGACTCGCTCCTGACCATGGCAGGCAGAGGACTTCAGCCAAGCGCGCGGGTGTCGAGGCGCTGCCCGGCGGGGGAGCACACCAGCACCGACCCCTGCTCGAACCAGTCCCCCAGCACGATGCGCCGCGCCGCACGCCCATCCAGGGTGAAGTCGTGGATGGCGGGTCTGTGGGTGTGGCCGTGGATCATCAGGCGGCAGCCGTGCTGGCGCAGCATGTCGTCCACCGCCTCCGGGGTCACGTCCATGATGATCTGGCTCTTGTGGGCATTCTCCATCTGGCTCTGGCCGCGCATCTTGTGGGCGATGGCCTGGCGGCGCGAGAGCGGCAGGCGCAGGAAGAGCCAGCGCAGCCACTTGAGTTGTGTGATGCGGCGAAACTTCTGGTAGCCCTCATCCCGGGTGCAGAGCAGATCCCCGTGGCTCAGCAGCACCCGCTCGCCGTACAGCTCGATGACGCAGGGGTCGCCGAGCAGGGTCATGCCGGCCCGTTTGGCAAATTGGCGCCCCAAGAGGAAGTCGCGGTTGCCGTGAATGAAATAGAGGGGCACCCCTTGCTGGCTCAGGGCGAGAAAGGCATCGGCCACCTCGCGGTGGAGCGGGTTGGGGTCGTCGTCCCCAATCCAGAATTCGAACAGATCCCCCAGCACATAGAGGGCGTCGGCCCCGGGCGCGTCTTCGGCCAGAAAGCGCACCAGTGCCGCCGTCATGTCGGGCCTGCCTTGGCTGAGGTGAATGTCACTGATAAAGAGGGTGCTCATGAGTTCCTGGGCATCATGGTAAGAGAGTCCCGCCTGGGGGCGGACAAGGCCTGTGACCTTGCTCGTCGAGCGGGTGGGGGAGGGAAGGGCAGCAGAGCCCCGCAAGGTTGACGCCCTCCAGGGTCAGCAACGCCTCGTAAGGGTCGCCGGACAGACCCAGCAGGCGGCACATGGCCGCTTCCCCCTTGAGCCCTTCATCAAAACGCAGGCGCAGCACTTCCCGGTGGAAGGGGGCGCCAAAGCGCTCAAGCAGGGCGGCCATCAGGCTGAGGTGGCGCCAGCCATGACACATCTCGAGGGGATCAGGGGTGAGGTAGAGCTCGACTGGCCAGCACTGGCCATCTGGCCCGTGGCGTCGCTGCTCGGCGATCCAGACCTGCTCGTCCTTGCTTCGCACCTGCCAGCCTTGTGCTGCCAGTGTCGCGGCAAGGAAGGCCGGGTCCGGATGCTGGCAGAGGATGTCGAGATCGCTGCCGGGCCTATCCAGCCCGATGGCGATCGTGCTCACCAGGGCCAGATCGTTGCACAGGGGGCCAAGCTCATCCCACAGGCCGCCGCTCAGCAGGGCGTGGGCCGAGTGCTGACGTTCGTTGCCCTGGGCCAGATAGTCGAGGCGGCGCCAGTTGGGGGCGGCAGATGGAAAAACTGCGGCCGGGGCCGCAGTGGTATCAGAGCCTGGCCGGCAGGGATTACTCGGCAAGGGTCACCTTGGTGATGACGATGTCTTCGGTCGGGACGTCCTGGTGCATGCGGCCGTAGTTGCCGGTCTTCACGCCCTTGATCTTGTTGACCACGTCCATGCCGGCGGTCACTTCACCGAACACGCAGTAGCCGAAGCCCTGGGTGGTGGCGGACTTGAAGTCCAGGAAGTCGTTGTTGTTCACGTTGATGAAGAACTGGGCGCTGGCGGAGTGCGGCTCCATGGTGCGGGCCATGGCGATGGTGCCGACCTTGTTGGACAGACCATTGGCCGCCTCGTTCTTGATGGGAGCGCGGGTCTCTTTCTCTTCAAAGCCCGGGGCATAGCCGCCGCCCTGGATCATGAAGCCGTCGATGACGCGGTGGAAGATGGTGTTGTCGTAGTGACCGTCACGGCAGTATTGCAGGAAGTTGGCCACGGTCTCCGGGGCTTTTTCCGCGTTCAGGGTCAGGGTGATGTCGCCGTGGTTGGTATGCAGAGTAACCATGAGTTGTCCTTTCATTTTGACGCGGGCAGCAAGGTGCCCGCAGGTGTATGGCATAAAGTGGTGGCAATTCTAGCCCATCAAGGCCCTGCGGCATAGATGGCAGGGGGGAGAGGGGGCTTTTTCTGCCTCGTTTTCTATACCGGATGCGGTTAGAATGGCAGGCCATTTTACTCACAGGCAGTGGTCATAAGATGCTGAAGATATACAACACACTCACTCGTCAAAAAGAAGAATTCAAACCTATCCACCCGGGCAAGGTGGGCATGTATGTGTGTGGCGTCACTATCTATGATCACTGTCATATCGGCCATGGCCGTACCTTCGTCGCCTTCGACGTCGTCGCTCGCTACCTGCGTTATGCAGGATACGACCTCACCTATGTGCGCAACGTCACCGACGTGGACGACAAGATCATCAAGCGCGCCGCCGAAACGCACGTGACCTGTGACGATCTCACCGAGCGCCTCATCGGCGACATGCACCAGGATTTCGATGCCCTCGGCATGGTGCGCCCGGACATCGAACCCCGCGCCACCCAGCACATCGGCGAGATCATCGCCCTGGTTGAAACCCTGCTGGAAAAAGGGCACGCCTACGTGGCGGACAACGGCGATGTGATGTTCATCGTCGAGTCCTACGCCGACTACGGCAAGCTCTCGGGCCAGGATCTGGAGCAGTTGCAGGCCGGCGCCCGGGTCGACGTGGTGGATGCCAAGCGCAATCCGCTCGACTTCGTGCTGTGGAAGATGTCCAAGCCCGGCGAGCCGACCTGGGACAGCCCCTGGGGCCCGGGTCGCCCTGGCTGGCACATCGAGTGCTCCGCCATGAACTCCAAGCACCTTGGCAACCATTTCGACATCCACGGCGGCGGCTCGGATCTGCAGTTCCCGCACCACGAGAACGAGATTGCCCAGTCCTGCTGCGCCCACGGTGGCGACTACGTCAACACCTGGATGCACAGCGGCATGGTGATGGTGGATAAAGAAAAGATGTCCAAATCCCTTGGCAACTTCTTCACCATCCGCGATGTGCTGGCCCACTATGACGCCGAAACCGTCCGTTACTTCCTGATGTCCGGTCACTACCGCAGCCAGCTCAACTACTCGGAAGATAACTTGAAGCAAGCCCGCGCCGCCCTGGAGCGGATGTACACCGCCCTGCGCGATCTGCCGGCGGCTGCCGCCGCCGGTGGTGACGAGCAGGTGGCTCGCTTCAAAGAAGCGATGGACGACGACTTCAACACCCCGGAAGCCTACTCCGCCCTGTTCGACCTGGTGCGCGAGATCAACCGCCAGAAAGCCGAAGACATGGCTGTCGCCGCTGGCCTCGGTGCCCGCCTGCGCGAACTGGGCGCCGTGCTCGGCATCCTGCAACAGGATCCGGACGCTTTCTTGAAGGGTATTGAGGCGGACGAAGAGGTCGCCGAGATCGAGCGCCTGATCGCCGAGCGCAATCAGGCCCGCGCCGACAAGAACTGGGCCGCGGCGGATGCCGCCCGTAACCGCCTCACCGAGATGGGCATCGTGCTGGAAGACAGCGCCGGCAAAACCAGCTGGCGCCGTGCCTAAGGCCGGTGGCGCTGCTGGCGCCAACCGGTTGAGCCTATAAAAAAACCGCAGCCCTTGGGCTGCGGTTTTTGTTTGTAGCCTGCCGAAGCCTCGGCATCCTGCGGTCTGATCCCCTCGCCCCTTGGGGGAGATGGTCAGGGTGAGGGGGCTCGCATCATTACTCGCCGGAGTGCCTGCAAGCCATCTGTTACTTGCCCCCAGTTCCTACCTGACTTGGTTGGCGCCTCTGATCATGGCTGGTCTGGCAATATGTTCAGGTCTTTGGTGCGCGCCTCGGTCAACTGGGTGAGACAACTGCTGTGGACCATGGGCGCCATTGATCCCCCTTCATAGACGCCGGCCTCGTAACGGCACTGGGCATCGCGAAAGGCGATCCAGGCCCGTTGCGCAGTTCTCAGCCTCTCCAGCTGTGCCTTCTCCAGGGAGGCAACCCGCTTTTTATAGGCGGCATTGAGCTTGGCATCGGCTCGCTGGTAATCCTGAAACGCACAGATGTTCATGTCAGTTTGTGTCACCGGCGCAGTACAATCCTGTTCGGCCTGAACGGCAGTGGTTGCCAGCAAGAGCAACAGAGCGGGATAGGGTCTCAAGAGGCTGTTCCTTTGTGGTAGGGAGAGGGCCAATATACGGCATAAACCGGCCCGATGGCGGCTCTGTTTTTCAAGAATAACAAGGAGATGACGTCATGAAGTTGAACTGGATGCCGTTTCTGGCCCTGCCTCTGCTGGCGTCCGGGCTGTCTGTGGCCGCCACTGCCCCCGATATGCAGGTCCAAGCCCGCGCCAAGGTGGCCGAGTTTCTCGACTGGGAGCGCCAAGTCAAACCGAGCGGCCTCTATCAGGCAGACCTGGGCGGTGCGTTGCCCAACATCCTCTCCCCCGAGCTGCTCTGCCTGCTCAATGCCGCCTCCAAGGCGCGCGAAATAGCCACCCGCGAAGCTCCGGACGAGAAGCCCCCCTTCGTCGAGGGCAACCCCTTCCTGCCCAATGCCTGGGATCATCTGCTGGGCTCTGAGATACTCTCGTCTCGCGCCATCGCCGGCAGCAGGGATCGCAGCGAGGTCAAGGTGAGTTTCACCTTTGGCGAGCCGGGCACCCCGCTCGACACCCCCAGCGGCACCTACCGTTTTGTCAGCACCTATCTGGTGAAGGAGGGGCCGCAAGGATCCCGTATCACCGATATCGACGCTGGCGGTAGCTGCGACTTCTGCCAATCCGGCAGCCTGCGCGCCGCCCTCTATGAGACACTCACCGCCTATCCCGCCGCAGGGGCAGCGCAGTGCAAGGGGTTGGGGAAATAGGGCTTTGGCTTGGGTCAAAGCGTCTTTGGGGAATAGAAATAAAAACCGCAGCTCAAGGCTGCGGTTTCTGATTGTGCCCTGCCGTGAAGCCACGGCATCCTTCGCTCAGATCCCCTCTCCCCTTGCGGGAGAGGGCCAGGGTGAGGGGTAGCTAACATCATTCCTCGGCGAAATGCCAGCCAACGCTTGGATGGCATGGCTTTGCCATGCAGGACGCGAGGGCCTTGCCCTCGATGGGGTTTCGCCCGCCCTTCGGGCTGGGGCGAGTGACTTTTGAAAGACCCGCTCTCTTTGGCAAATAACACCAAAAGTCTTCCCCCCGGCAAACCGCCCGCTTCGCGGGTTCCCTCGTCTCGTCCAACGGGTCGGACGGAGCGCCGCAGACGGCACTTTGGCCTACGCCATCCATGGCTTCGGCCAAAGCCCGCTTCGAACATCCTTGTTCTCGCGCCAAATCGGGGTCGAGCAGTGCTCGCCCTGATCCGATTTGGCCCATATGCCGACTGCGGCTACGCCATCATCCCTGATGGCGCTCCTGACCCGTTGAACTCGACTCGGTGGTTTGCAGGGGGAACCAATACCGTGCCCGCCCGTGGCTTTAGCGTTCATGTCGGGCGCCTATCCCGCCGAAGGGGAGAGCTGTGCAAGGGCTGTCTCTTGATCAGATCTTGATCCCCTGCGCCATCAGATCCTTGGCGGCAAGAAAACCCTCCATTTTACTTTGCAGGGCTTCCCAGCCTTCCCAGAGGGCGCCCCAGCTG